>CAZVUJ010000189.1:0-2430 GCA_964630135.1 uncultured Pseudomonadales bacterium
AGTTCAGGGTATTGATAATATATTCAGTGCCGAGTTTTGATTCCCCGTGATCGCGGTCAACAAAGTGAATAGGCACCTCCGCCACCCTGAAGCGTTTGCGCACTGCCTTGTGCAAAAAACCAATTTGAAAGGTGTAGCCAGAAAACTTGGCATCAGTCAGCTCGGGCAAGACTGCTTCGACCACGCGACGCTTTATGGCCCGAAATCCGGTCGTCCAATCGCTAATAGAGAAGTCAGTGACGATGAGCTGAATAATTTTATTGCCGAAAATGCTTAAAAACTTGCGGTGCAGGCCCCAGTCTGCGGGAATGCTGCCACCTTTGATGTAGCGCGAACCCAAGACAATGTCACACCCCTCACTGAGTTTTTCCAGCATGGGTTTAATTTTTTTGGGGTTATGCGACAAATCAGCATCAAATTCAAAAACAATATCGGCGCCCAGCGTATCAAGCGCGTGATGCATGCCTTTGGTGTATGCACCGCCCAGTCCTGATTTTTTCTGATTGAGGAGCAAATGAACTTGCGGTGATTTTTTGGCAAAAGCTTGAACTACTTCACTCGTTTTATCGGGAGAAGAATCGTCCACTACCAAAATATGCGGGCTATAGTCGTTGGCAATTGTGGGGAAAATATCACCAAGTAAAAGGGGTAGTAGCCGGGAAATATTTTCGCGTTCGTTATAGGTGGGGACGATGATAACAACTCTGGGCTTGCTACTACTCATGCTTCAAGATCTCCACATCTGCTTTGACCATAATCTCCACCATTTGGTCAAAACTGGTTTTAGGCACCCACTTAAGTTTTGCCTTTGCCTTGGCTGGATCAGCAACCAGCAAATCTACTTCAGCAGGGCGCATAAAATCCTGACTCACTTCAACATAGTTTTGCCAATCAAGATCAACCACCGCAAACGCTTTCTTGGCAAATTCTTCAACCGACCAAGTGTGCCCGGTGCCCACCACAAAATCATCGGGCTTGTCTTGCTGGAGCATCAGCCACATGGCCTCGACATAGTCCGGTGCATAACCCCAATCTCGCTTTGATTCCAAATTACCCAAAATCAGTTTATCCTGCTTTTTTAAGTGAATCCGGGCCACCGCGTGAGAAATTTTGCGGGTCACGAATTCCAGCCCGCGCCGAGGCGACTCATGGTTAAACAGAATCCCCGAGGTGGCAAAAATGTCATAAGATTCACGGTAATTGACGGTAATCCAATGGCCATAGACTTTGGCCACACCATACGGGCTGCGCGGATAAAAGGGTGTCGCTTCATTCTGGGGTGTTTGCTGGACTTTGCCAAACATTTCGCTACTACTCGCTTGGTAGAATTTGGCATCAGGCTTGGCCAACTTGACCGCTTCGAGCATGCGTGTCACACCGAGGGCCGTAAATTCTCCGGTTAACACGGGCTGGCTCCAAGATGTGGGCACAAAACTCTGCGCGGCCAAATTATAGACTTCGTCCGGCTCAATATCCTTGACGAGTTGTGTCAGTGAATGTTGGTCGAGCAAATCACCCTGATGGAGATGAATCGAATCGATAATGTTATTGATGCGCTCATAATTTTGGGTTGAAGTGCGTCGAGTAACGCCATGAACTTCGTAGCCTTGAGTGAGCAGGAATTCAGCCAAATACGAACCATCTTGACCGGTGACACCGGTGATGAGCGCTTTTTTCATGGGGATTTCCTTCCTAATGGTTGGTTAGTTCGCTTAATTGCCTATTTCGCCAATAGTGTAACACGCGCTCGAGGGTGGAGCGTAGCGGAATCGTGGGTTGCCAACCGGTCAGGTCCATAAATTTTTGCGGGTTGCACACCAATCTCGTTTCATCCGCAATCCTCACTCTCGATTCTTCTTGCTGAACGTGGATGTCGACTGCCGACATATCAAGCAAGAGGTTCAAAATTTCACGGATACTCATTTCCTTGCCTGAGCCCAGGTTATACACTTGACCCGGTTTGCCCCATTCAAGGGCGAGCACATAGGCCCGCACCATATCTTTGACATCCGTAAAATCCCGAACAGACTCCAGGTTACCCACCTTAATAACCGGCTCTTGTCGGTTGGCCTCAATGGCGGCAATTTGGGCTGCAAATCCCGGCACCACGAAGGCGCTTACTTGCCGCTCCCCCGTGTGGTTGAAAGGGCGCACCCGCACGATATGAAGCTGGTAAGCCAAATGATATTGCAAGCCTAAATAGTCTTGGGCAATTTTGCTAACAGCATACGGAGTCATGGGGTTAAGACTTTGCTGCTCATCTATGGTGGACGTGTCACCCACGTTTCCATATTCATCAGCTGAGCCCACGATTAAAACCCTAGCTTGAGGCGTATGAGTGCGAATTGCTTCCAAAAGATTCACTTGAGCACTCATATTATTCGTTAATGTTTCGAGGGGAGAGATGAGGCTAGCGGCTGGCGAAGACAA
>CAZVUJ010000190.1:0-2426 GCA_964630135.1 uncultured Pseudomonadales bacterium
TCAATTTCACCAATTTGATGCACCAAAGCTTCAGCCAACGTATGACCCAAATCTCCCAAATGACAAATTCGCAAGCCGTCCAGATGAATAATAAAGACGGTATTACTCCCCCGATCCGCTCCTTCCTTATCGTCGTGAAACGTTTGCCACCCAAATACGCCCACACCACTGACTTCATATTCGCCTGGTGCTTGAATAATGTAGGGTTGTTGACGCCTCGCTGTGCCGCTCACTTTATTAACCGCATTATGGTCTTCGTGCCCATGACTCACAGTTACAACGTCGGCGCTTGACTTGGGCATATCAAAACCGACACTTGATGCATAAGGATCAGTGATAACCGTCGCCACTTTGCCCCGCAATTTGAAAGCGCTGTGACCCAAATAGGTAATATCCATATTATGTATCTCCTTAATTATTTAACCGGTATCGATGCTTTATTTGTGCGTTTGTCTCAAGCGCATGACACTTCGGTCAAGCATAAGTAGTCGGAGCACAATAAGCTTGAGGGTCCATCTCACTTTGAGACATTTTGTGTCATTGTATCCGTCCATGTGGCAGCTTACAATCAGTGGCGCACTCAGTTCACCATACCCGCCTGCATCGTATCATGGATCACCACCGGCCATTGCGTTTACCATGTATAATAGTTTTTAGTTTAAGATAAGATGAAAAAAGAAGTTATCATCGCAATATTAATCGGTTTTGGCATTGGCTTGCTTATAACCGTGGGGATTCATGCCACGCGAAAAAAAGACACCGGCGTTCTTAATCCTGTAGCTGATATCACGCCAACAATTGCTCCCAACAACGAGCATCATGTTGAAATCATAAGTCCGCTTGAAAACTCGCTCCAGTCCTCCCCCAACCTACTCATAAAAGGCCAAACCACTCCCGACTCATCCATTATCTTGCAAACTGAACAAACCTACCAGATTAAGATTGCCGACTCATCCGGAGCATTTGAGGCCGATTTCCCGTTAAGCTTTGGGCCCAATCAAATTACTCTCACCAGTTACGACCCCACCGGCGCAAGCGCCACCTTCGTGCTTGAAACCACCTATTTGCCCTTAGATGAAGAAGAAGCAAGTGAGGAGGAAGCTAGCGATGAATCGTAAAATACGTGTGCTCTTGCTAGCAACCGTCATGTTAGCGCTGCCCTCAGCTTCGCGCTCTCAATCACCTGAGGCAACCGAAAGCGCCCCACTGGAAACCATTAAGGAAAATGTCAAAAAACGGATTCAAGAAGTGGTGGAAAAACAGTCAGATTCCCTGTCTGAAACCGCCTATATTGGCACGCTTATTTCCCGCACCACCACCTCGCTTACCCTGGAAACTAAAAACGGCAGCCAACTAGCCTCAGGCTCAGCCCAAATCGCTGTCAAAAGCGCCGATAGCAAAGATGACACTTCCTTTGAAGATCTGGAAATTGGTGACTACATGAGCATTATCGGCGTGCTGGATGCACAAGATGTGTTGCTTGCCTCTAACATTTTGCTCGCGCCAAAACCCAAGCAGCCCTCTACCCAACATCTCTATGGCGTGATGAGCGACTATAACGAAAAAGAAGATACACTCACCGTTAGTTTGCTGCCCTCCCAGGAACAAAAAGTCTTTGAACTTACTGCCAAGAGCGTGATCGAGCAGGCTACCACTCAAGAAGCCAGAGAGTTAGAGGCGGCACAGCTTACCACAGGCTTGCCGCTTATTGTTGTCTATCAAGCAGGCGCCACGCCGGAGGATGCGGGCACACTGATCCACGCCACCGTCAAAGTGGCTGAATTTCTGGAAGCTGAAGTTTCCCCCACCCCTAGCCCTAAAGTTTCGCCCACGCGAGCCAGAACTCCCAGCCCCTCACCCAAAGTCACTCCATGAGCGCAAGTTCCCGAATCAAAACAATTCAATCGTACCTTGCAGCCCATCATCTTGATCTGACTGTCATTTCGCTTCCTGCAGACATCACCTATTTAACTCAGGTGTCGGTAAGCCACCTGGAGCGCGAAGCAATGCTGTATATTACCCCAACAGATTGCGCCTTACTTCACTCGCCACTGCTTGCTATCCCTGTCAATGCTTGGTGTAAGGCACTTCCCGCTACTAAGCCGGATTCGAGAACCGAATTGCTTTCTCGATTAGTAGTCAAGTCCAAACCACATGTAGGCATTCAAGAAACTGATTTGAGAATCAGTGAGCTAAAATCCTTGCAAACCAATCTCGATCAACCTACGTTTGTTGATATTTCTTTGCTGTGCCGCCAAACACGTGCTGTCAAAACTAAAGCTGAGATCGCCACAATTAAAAGGGCTTGTCAAATAACGGCAACCGTCATGGCATGGATTCTGGAAGAACTAGGCATAGCCCCTGATAGTCCAGTTTCGTCACCTGCTACTCTCACTTCACTTACTCAAAAATCTACCCTACCGGAA
>CAZVUJ010000191.1:0-2372 GCA_964630135.1 uncultured Pseudomonadales bacterium
CTGGCATATTTTTAATAGACTCTCCCAGTATTTGTTGATCCGACGAACCTTGAAAGGAAGGGATAATTTCAGGCAATATATCTTTCAAATTCAAGGCAGAATAACACAGTAATGCGAGCAACAGCAGTCTCTTGCGCAAAGTGGGATTTATAGGAAATATTTTTCTGGGCATTCTTTCGAGAAGCGTTGTTGTAATAAGCGCAATCAAAAGTGCAATTGGTGCAGTTAATGGTATCAAATGCCAAATTTTCACTTGATTTGTTAAAAAATAAGGCCAGGAAACCGATATGAAGTACAATAGGACCCAGCGCACTGATATTCTTCTTATTAAAAAGAAACCTGCACAAATTGAAAGCAGAAATGGTTTGTACCATCGATGAATGAGGCTTTGAATTAATAGCAAGTTTTGTTGCGGTTCTAATGATCTGTAATCCCAGCTCGTCTCGTTTCTGAGAACAACTTCTCTATATCGTTCGGCTAGAAGTGAAGGTGAATTTATGAACATCATGCCATACCATATACTTAGTAAGCATATAGCCATAAGGAAGAAGCTGAGGTGCCATTTATTAGTAGTATTTTTTAGTGTGGAGTAAACCACCAGGGGCACCATAGTTGCTGAGACAAGTGTTTTGACTAAAAGAGAAATACACAAGTTTAACCAGAGCATTGCTGAGGTTTTTATATTTTTATTGTCAACACATAAATAAAAAATAACGAGTTGTGTAAAAAGGAGGGCTATATCTAGGTTTCCTGATCTGGCCCTCAATAGGAACCAGCGTGTGCTCAAAAGGATAATTGCAGCGATAATGCCTGTGGTGCGGTTGCGTAGTTTTTTGCCGGTTAGATACATTAAACCAATAGTTGCGGTACCAGCAAGAGCTATTGGAGCGCGTGAGGCAAATGTTAAAGTTCCCAGCAGGATGCGTCCTAAGGCTAAATACCAATAGCCCAATGGTGGGTGATCCACAAAAAGGTGAAAGTGAGATTGGAGGTAAAACCAATGACCATTTACAACATTGCGAGCAATTTCTGCATACCAAGCCTCGTCCCAAGGTTCTAGTGAGCCCCATCCAAGTCGATAAAAGAGGAGAATAAAGGCTATGGAAGAGAGTGTTCCTGTAATAATCCAATCTCTATCTAAAAAACTTTTATCAACGGTCATATGCTGAGGTTGGTCATTTACGAAAAAACCCTATAGTTTTGCCCAACCCGTCTACTAAGCTTACTTGCGGTTCGTAGCCGAGAAGCTTTTTAGCCTTATTTATGTCAGGCTTTCTTTTGTTCGGATCGTCCAGTGGTCTTTCGACAAAGACAATTTCCGAATTGCTGCCCGTTAACTCCTTGACCTTATTAGCAAAATCGAGCATAGCGTATTCGTCTGGGTTGCCGATGTTGATGACTTCACCTCGGGCTTGCTCGGACACAGCCATGCGCAGAATAAACTCCACCAAATCGTCGACATAGCAAAAACTGCGGGTTTGGGTGCCATCGCCATGAACCGTAATCGGCTCGCCCTTGAGGGCTTGGGTGACAAAATTGGGGATCACCCGGCCATCACGCGGGTCCATGCGCGGGCCATAGGTGTTAAAAATGCGCGCGATTCGCACATCCAAGCCTTTTTCTCTGGCCCAGGTGGTAAGCACCATTTCGCCAAACCGTTTTGATTCGTCGTAGCAAGCGCGGACACCAATCGGATTAACATTGCCCCAATAGGCTTCTTTCTGCGGGTGTTCGAGGGGATCGCCATAGGCCTCAGAAGTTGAGGCATAAAACATCACCGCTTTTGTCTCCAGAGCGTAGTCAGCTAAAAAATGGGTGCCAAAGGAATTAACCGTATACGTTTCAATGGGCTTGTCCATGTAGCCGCGCGGACTTGCTGGAGAAGCTAAATGAAAAATGTAGTCAAAATGCTCAAGCTTTCCTTGGTGTTGCTGCATATATATCGAAGGTGGCTGAGAGACATCGGCTTCGATGAAGTGAAAACGTGGACTAGAGAGAGCATCAAACAGATTGTTTTTATTGCCAGTGATAAAATTGTCCACAGCAGTAACGTGGGCACCTGAGGCTAGTAATCGATCTACTAGATGAGAGGCGATAAAGCCTGCTCCCCCAGTAACTAAAACTGCTCTGTCTTCAAATTGAGTCGTAATCATTACAGAAGCAAGTTTACAATAAGAGAACCACTATGCATACCCGAATCCTTACTCCCATCTTATTGCTGACTGCTTTGACTAGTTTGATGTGGGCAACGACTATCCCAGTGTGGCATTTTCCTGATGAGCAAGCGCATTTTGCTCAAGTGCAAAACACCGCTGAATTGGGGCGTGACCCCAAAGGAATAAACGATCTATCTCAAGAAATTTTAGAAAGCG
>CAZVUJ010000192.1:0-2367 GCA_964630135.1 uncultured Pseudomonadales bacterium
GCAGCAATGTGCTCATCCCTAAAAACGAAAAGCTGGCAATCACTGTTGCGGATATGACCCACCCGGAGAAATTACTAACTCTAAGCATCACTAAAGGCACCAGGAGCCAGAGTTTGGCCGGATAGACAAAATTAAACACAAGATTTCCGAAGCCCCCGTTGCGCGAAGCTGCAAACCTGGGAGGGAATTGACCTTCCCAAAGACTCTGAGAATAAGCTGTTGCCAGCTGAGGAATTGAATCGGAATCAGGGTTAACCAAAATTCCGGGCACACTTGACACGACTATAGTGACAACCACACCACTCAGCACAAGTAAATTGAGTAAAAAATGCCAGTGCTTTTGACTCATTGTTTTAATTGTAGACCTTAGCGCAACTAGGCGTAATTATAAAAAGGGTAAGATCATCCTACAGCTTAACTCTCTAGTCGGTTATACTGCTTAATAAACCCCCAATGAAATCCAAGAAAACCTCAATCGTTCTCGCCTACTTGATTGCTTACTACGCGCTTATTTGCGCCGTGACAATAAATCGCTGGCGACAATACGAAGTCTACTACTTTGACCATGGCATCTTTGACCAAGCTCTCTGGCACGTTGCCCATGGCAGAGCACCTTATATTGACCACCTCGAATCAAAACCTTTGCTTCATTTAGGGGATCATTTTGCCCCGCTCTATTATCTTTTAAGCCCGATCTACTGGTTCACCGATAATTACGAGATTTTATTCTTAGTACAGAATGTGTTGGTGGTGGCTTCAGCCTGGATTTTGTATCGCATTATGCGCCGACATGATTTCTCACTTATTCAAACTCTAACTCTATTAATTGCTTACACCTGGTTTATAGGACTACAAAACACGATAATTTCAGGATTTCATACTGAGCTACTAGCACTACTCGTCCTCGCCCTCGTTTTTGATGCACTCGATCAAAAACGGTACACCCTCATGAGTTTTTATGTAGGGTTGCTTTTTTTACTCAAGCAATTGTTTGTACCTATCGGCCTAGCAATTGCGCTCTATCTCATTGTTTCTCATAGGAAACGAAGGCTGGGCGTCGCTCTCATTGGCTTTTCACTACTTTATTATCTCGTTGTCACACAACAAATTATGCCACTTTTGGCTGGGCGGCCCTATCAATACACCTCAGAAGTTTCGATGAATATCAAACACATGACAAAATTTATAAGCTCGCCACTTAAAAGGCAGGTAATCAGCACATCACTGGCAACCTTTGGTGGCTTGCCATTGGTTGTGCCTTCATTTTGGCCCGTTATTCTTCAAGACTGGATGATTCGCTTTGTGTTGCAAGACGGTAGTGCGCGGCACGACTTAGGTATGCACTACAACGCCCTGCTGTCAGTCATACTTGTATATAGTTCAATTTTAGGATTAGAAAAAGTAAAGCAAAATAAAAAAACCATGCGGTATATCCCGTTTGTAATCTTGGCTAGCTTCGGCAGCACACTCTACTTTCACCAATATAAATTTCACGGGCCTTTGGGCCTGGCCTTCAACCGAACCTTTTGTGCCAATAGCCATAATTTTGAGTTTCTGGACACTTTTCTCTATCGAATTCCCCTTGATCAAGGCTTAATCATGGCACCTAATAACCTGGCTGTGAGATTAACTCATCAATCAGAAGTTATTTTGCTGCGTGCTGATTATCAGAAATATAGCCCGGGCATTATCGTGCTTGACATTCGCTCTGGTCAAAATCCCAATAACTATTGGCCCCTGCCCACTGCCCAATTTGAAAAGCTCTATGCTGACTTATTAAGTGATCCACACTATTCTTTAAGAGAAATTACGAGAGAACAAATTTACTTTCAAAAAAATAAATAGTGTTACTGTTTTTTGTAGATATAAAAAACTGGCAGATTGGACGGAGTTCTCACGGTTTCAAATAACGCATAGCTTTCATCAGCAATCGGCGTTGACTCAATCCGCCAATCATAGACTTTGTGGTTGTCCACAAAGTCAATATTCTGGAATGCCAAGAGTTCTTGCTGGTCTTTGGGAGTACCCTCACTTGCTGCCTGAGCCAGACTTGGATCTATGTGCAAATAAAATAATAAGTACGTGATTGGTCGCCCATAATCTCGAGTCAAATAGATAGACTGGCTACTGGTTGTTTGTTGCTTAATAAGCTGTGCCACTTCCTTATAGCCATAACTCCAATCGGCATAAGATTTTTGGTTATAATCGTCAAAATAACCTTTCCAGAATAAAGCGGATTCGATGAAGACAATGATAACTATTCCTATAAACAATAATTTTTGTTTTTTATATCGCTGTGTTATTTGCCAGAGAGCCCAGGCTGTAATAAGGCTCCAGATAATAATGGCGGCATGGCTTCTTAAGGTG
>CAZVUJ010000193.1:0-2360 GCA_964630135.1 uncultured Pseudomonadales bacterium
CGGATTTATGTAGACTTACCTATCCGCTCCAAGAATCGCAGGCTGTTGCCACCACGGCGATAGGCAATAAAGAGAATCACTCCTGCAACCGCACTTAAGCCAAACAAGCCATAACCAATTTTTTCCAACCCGTCTAAGCCGTCATTGAGTGAGGCGAGCGCCCCAACACTGGTGTAGCCGAAATACAGATAGATGCTATTGCGCAGCAAAACACCGATAAACGTACCCCGCAGGTAGGTTTTAAGGTTTAGTTTAATGAGGCCACAGCCGATCGATACGGGAGCCGTAGGAATAATGGGCAGGGCACGTAGCAGTATAAGTAACAAGTCGTCCCGCCAGCCTTTATTGAAATACTTACCAATACTTTCAACTCCTGCCGCGGAAATACCCAAGAATTTGCCAAAGCGATCCAGAAACCAATTGTCTGCCTTATCAATAATAACGTAGAGAACGAGCGAGCCAATAGTTTTGCCCACCGCACCGATAAGGGCTAACCACAGGAGATAGGTGAACACCTGGCCTTGTGATTGAGCCAAGGATCCAGCCAGGGTCATAACCACTGGCGAGGGGATCGGAGCAATCAGTTCCTCGATAAACGCCCCGGCAAAGGTAAACAACGGCAGTGGCATAAACCCAGCCATCTGATGAAGATAAAAGATAAAGCTATCAATAAGTGAGCTAAACATGGCAAACCCTTACTTTTTTAGTAAAAAAAATAATGCAACGCTAGTGTACCGCAACTTAGTATACACGCTCGTGCCCTCTACGACACCCACACAGCAGGCGAACTTTCGGTTCGATCCTGTCAAAGGAGAGAGAGCTACCCGGATCGAACTTCTCACTCCCCTGCAATGCTTAATCTTCACCATAGCCCCCTGCTTTTTTGTAGGTATAATAAAGTGAGATGATTCAACTACCGCACCTTCACCTTAGCAAAAATGCAAAAGCCGTTGTGGCATCCTTGTCCGGGATCGTCTTTATTGCCGTTGGCACCTACCTGGCCATCCAGTTTGGCAAAGGCTATCGCCCGAGCCGCCAGGGTGTCGCGGGCACGGGACTGCTCTCGGCCAACTCCTTTCCACCAGGCGCTGAGGTGTATATCGACGGCAAACTTTCCACCGCAACCGACGACACCCTCAATCTGCCACCGGCAGACTACGAAGTGGAGCTCAAAAAATTGGGCTATCTGCCCTGGAAAAAACGCTTGACCGTGCTTGAACAACTAGTCACTCAAACCAATGCCGAGCTGTTTCGGGCCGTTCCCAGCCTCTCGCCTTTGACGTTGAGTGGGGCGATAAACGCCAAACCCAGCCCAAATGGCCAAAAAATTGCTTATGCCGTCGCCAGCGCTTCAGCCCAAGCCAAGAATGGGTTGTATATCGTGGATCTGACCGAATCCAACTTCCCCAGTTCCACTGCCCCGCAGCCAAAACAAATTGCCAAAAACGTCAATGGCTTTGATTTTACGCAGGCCAACCTTCTGTGGTCCCCCGACTCGAATCAAATCCTTACTTCCTTTGATCAAGACACAGGAAGTATCTTTCTCCTGGAAGCGAATGCTCTCAACCAGATCGACGAATTGCCTGATGTCAGCGTGCGCTTGAGTGTCATTTTAAGCGAATGGGAAGAGGAAATTGCCCTTCGCGAAACCAAGCAATTTGCCCTGTTGCCTGAGCCCATGCAAGCAATTGCTACAGCGAGCGCCACCAACGTGTATTTCTCTCCCAACGAAGAAAAAATGCTCTACACCGCCACAGCGAGTGCCACCATCCCCGAGGGCATCATTCCGCCCCTTCCCGCCAGCAACACCCAAACCCAAGAGCGGACGCTTGAAGCCGGGACGATGTATGTCTATGATCTCAAGGAAGATCGCAACTTCGCTATTTTCAACCCTGCCCCACCCCCTTCTACCCCATCCCCCAAACCGGTCGAAAACTCCATACTTCAACAAACGGTCAACAAGCACCTTCTGTTATTGTCAAGTTATGCCAAAACCGCTGATTCGGCCACTATTTCTGCTCTAACTCAAGAAAATATGGGTCCTTTTAATCGCCTGCAAACTACTGGAGTGCTGCAAACGTTTGCTAATTTTGAAAGCCATTACTCGTCGCTGTTTGTTTCTCAGTTTCAATGGTACCCCAATAGTAATCATCTTCTGATCCGAGAGAACAACCGCATCGATCTCATTGAATATGACAACACCAATCGCCTTACGCTCTACGCAGGCCCCTTTAGCAATGAATTTGCCTACCCCTGGCCCGACGGGCGAAAGCTTATTATTCTCACTAATCTCAACGCCGCCCTTTCACTGCCCAACCTATATACGGTGGATGTGAAATAAGCAAAGTAATGCCTGTGCT
>CAZVUJ010000194.1:0-2349 GCA_964630135.1 uncultured Pseudomonadales bacterium
ATTCCAACTGACTTTTTCCACCCGCTAGCACCAAGATTCGTTACCAGCGCCAAAGGTCATAACACCTCCGAGGTGTTAGTGCGTCATTCCGGAGCTTGACTCAAGAAGGCACACTCCCACCTATTCTTCAAGCGATAGGCGAGAAGTTTTCCATCCTGCAACACATAGCTCTCGCATCCGCTCGAACAATAATTATTCAGGAGTTTCGCACTTATCTAAAAAGTATGGCGTTGTCATTCCGAGCTTGTCGACGAATCCCTTCAAGATAGATGTATATTGCAGGGATCTCCCTATCTGTCGACAGACTCGAGGTGACAATACAAAGTGCAAAACTCATGTTATTCATAAGTTATTAATGAATTTTCACATCCAGGCAAGTTTCGTATTGTCTTCGGAAGAATGCAGGTTGCCTGATGTTTATGTTTAGAAAGGCTGAGTGGCGACTTCAATCAAAAACTTTTTGACTACTTCGTCAGGAATCGGTTCACCAAGATAGACAATCTTCTCACGATAGTTAATATCCTCAAAGTAAGATATTTGTTCTCTAAATAATTTGCGGTTAAACCAACCTCCAAAGATTGCCTCAGCCTTTTGAGCAACATCATCCAAAGAGAAATGATCCCGAAAGATAAAATACAGGTCAACATAATCTTTCCACTTGGCTCTCTTACCCATAGCATAGGCTTTCATAGCCGCCAAGGTGAGAAGATCAGGCATCGCAATAATCCCATCAAAATCAACGCCCGCCTCAATATCAAACGGATACTCATAAAAAGTCACCTGAACACCTTTAATCTTGCCGGTAATTTGATCTCCATCTTGATAACGGATGGTATATTCATGGCCAAAGCGTGTCGCTGTTCGCACCACGTTGTTTTTGTTGATGCTCTTTCCAGTAAACAAATCAAAGTCAATCGATTCCCGATGACCAAGATGTAGCGCAATTGCTGTTCCACCAACGAGATAGTAGTGACGGGAAAACGCCTTAACAAAAGGCAATAATTCTTCTTGAGCCTTAGTCAGAATAGTGCGGTGCATGGCGTTCAAAATAGAGAGTAAAAAAGTTTTTGGTCAGCTGAAGATAGTTTGTGCGCTGAACACTGACCTTCTCGCGAAAAATCTTGGCCACGTAATCTCGGCCATATAAGTCAAATAATCCTTTTGTTTCTGCTTCTGTACCATAGTTAAGGACTGTTTCTACGACAGATTCATCGCCCACCTGTTGCACCGCTTGAGGATCCATCCACCAAAACAGGGGCGCGATTTTTTGTAAATACTGCTGCTTTCTTTTGCCCATAGTGCTATTTTACTATGCGCCGCCGCCCAATGTCACACTCAGTTTACACAAAAAGGATACGCCATAACAATCTTTCGTCAGCATCTAATCCGGCGCAATTTCTGACCAAGTGGAATCGGTGCGGCGCATTTCGCGCGGCGTATTGATAACAAGGTCGGGGCGATAGATAAACACGGTTGCAGCCTGGGTATTATTATCAACTCCGCCAAGCGAGCGATGAGAGGTAATGCCACTGGAACTAAAGCTGACTACCGACCCTTTTGAAACAAAGGCATTAGTACTTCCTTCGATAGTAATTGGCCCGTTCACCGAATACATGCCTTGCAATTCCGTGACGCTGCCGGCAACCGTCATGTTACCCGAAACAATAAAGTGAAGGTAGGAACCGACGCCTACAATTTGATTGGTGTTCACGCGCAGATTGCCATCAACAAAGATAATAAGCTTGCGGCTGGATCCCCAAGAAGTATCGAGGGTAAGATTTCCGGTTTTTTTAAGCAACGTTGCTTGTCGGTTGGGTGAGAGCGTGGGCAGTGGCGGCATTGCAGTACCTGCTATATCAATCTTTTCATAGTCCCTGGTTAAGCGCTCAAAATAAACATAGTTTTCGGCCAAGGCCGGATCGGTTTTAGCTTTATAAACCGGATTAGTTTCTCTGATTTGATTAGGAGGAATGTTGTGGGTAGTACCCCACATAAAAACTCCTGGGTCGGTTAGACCGAGCTTAAGCGTTAAAAAGCCGTTGCTAATGGCGGGAATCGCACTTTCCACCACAAAACCATAGATATCTCCCGCAGCCGACTGCCACCAGGGCCCAACTGCCTGCTCCACCCAAAAATGAACCGGACCTTGAGAATACTGTTGCCGGCTGACAGTACCACTCGAACAACTAGCTCGTGACCACCCGGAAGGCAGATTTTTGAGCCCAAATGTTGAAGTGTTGCCCGCCATAAGCCCGGGGACGGTAATGGTGTGAACAATGGGCACGTCGGTGCCACTGGCTTGACCGTTCAGTTTCGCTTCGATAGTGGCGGCAAACGGACTGGCCACTG
>CAZVUJ010000195.1:0-2322 GCA_964630135.1 uncultured Pseudomonadales bacterium
GAGTGATACATGTGTAATTTATTTCTTAACCAACACAATCGCATTGGGAATCGCCCGGCCGGGACCGACTTTATACCCACTACTCCACAGAACTGTCGATCCACCTGAATCCAGGTTAAGCGCGTTTTGCATTCCCATGTCTTTGAGCACGATGGCAGTTTCGGCCACCGTAGCTGAATGAACCACACCGATATAGACGCTAGATCCGGATGCGCCAACAAAACTCCGATGGCCCCGAGAGCCTTTTTTAGGGTCGCCATCCCCACCAAAAACAACCGTTCCTCCAGAAACGAGTAATGGCTGATTGGCAATAATACCATCAACCCCGGTGTCTCTGCCCCATTCAGAAGAGCGGCCAACAAACCGGGCCGAACTACCCGAAAAAATCACCGCTGGCACTGAACTATAGATATTATTATCAGAATTGAAATAGACTTTGTTTTTGTTCATAAGCAGCGTATCAAATGAATTGGTTTTGCCCACACACGAAGGGTAGGAGGCTGGGCAAAAATACGAACCATTAATACCGGCAAATCCGCCACTTCTTGAAACATAGTCGCCAAGAGAAAGAACCGGGCAATCATTGGTGCAGGTGCTATCAGAAGCGGTATCAACAATAACGCGCGTACTGTTCATATCAGCCGAAACAATACTGACAAGGTAGTTACCGATCGACGTGCGCACCTGTGAGCGCTGATAACCACTCGATGGGGGAGTATTGGCAACAGGCACTGAGGCGGGAATGGTCGGCTGAGGAGTCATGGCTTGCTCTAAACGCTTGATTTCTGATGTAAGCGTTGCAAGCATTGCCGAGCCACTGGCAAAATTGCGCTCACTCAAATACGTCAAAATTTGAGCAAAATCTTCTTCAAGTGCTTGCGTTTGTGCACCCAGGTCATCCAGTTTAATAAGTGCTTCATAAGCCTCGACAGCTTGCTCATAGGTTGATTCAATGTTTTTAATTTCCTCCTGAAGCTCAAGATTTATGAGTCGCTGATCTTGCGAGGCAAGCTGCTCAAGAGCGGCTGAAGTGCTGGCTAAATGTTGAGCTAGTTTCTCACTATCTTGAGCGAGATCACTTGCTTGAGCTCGGACATCGGCCAGAGATGAGTGCAACTTCCTCTTCTCTTGATTGGTGAAATAAGTAGCTACAAACAGGCAGCAAGTAATAAAAAACAACAGGAGCGGAAGAACAAAGCGGCGCACTTGTGATAGTTCTTTGACAGAAGTACTCATTGAGCCCTTATAGTAGCAGATTATTGTTAAAGTCCTAAAGCTGTTTTCATGTATTCATTGATTGCTTCCTTTTTGCCTACCACATCCTCGCTCACATACACCTGAGCTAGGTAGCGCAGCTGTCGTTTGCTTTTATAGCAAGACACAGCACCCTTAGCCGAGAGAATAGGCAAACCAATGGATTTATAGCCCTTATCTTTTATGAGCAAGACCGAAACATTTTCTGGTTTAGTTTTGAGCTCCTGAGCTAGCTTATGAGAAAGCTGAGTTCTGTTATCAATTTCTTCGATCAAGCTAGCCAAGATACTTTCTCCACTACTTGTTGAATAGTCATAGACACGCTGATGCATATGCCATTTTCTAGCTTTCTCTACTAAGCCTTTTGTCGCCGGATTACACCGGAATTCTAGATAATCGAACGCTTGAGCATCAGTCATAAAAAAGAAATCTTTCGCTAACTCATTTTCACGAAAAGCAAAATCTAAAGCCCGAAACAACATTGCCCCAGGAGATAAATTAACAGGGGAGTAGACCCACTCATAGACATCTTGGCGGCATTGATCCCATTGGCTAATCGATTCGAGATCCTCTAGTCGCAAAACTACTTGACCATCAACAACGTCAAAGGCTTGAACCAGTGTTTGAGGAGAATAGTAGTCTTTTTCAAATAACCCCATGCTCAGAGCAAAACGAAGTGAGTTATCTAAGTTATCCACATCAATTGAGCCATTAATACACGCTCCCAAACCCACATGCTTTCCCGTAATAAGTTTGAGAATTGTATGCTGATCACCCCCCAGTTTTTTTATTTCTGAAGCTAGAGCTTTATCTTGCAGAAACTCTTCGGCAAACGCTTCATGATTAATCCCAAAGGCTTTTATCTGGAAATATTCGCTTGCGTGGGAAAAGGGGGGAGTGCCAATATCGTGAAGGAGCGCAGCCAAATAAAGATCGGTGGCAGCATCTTTAAAAACAGGTTTCTGAATCAATAATTTAGCTAAATGTGCTACGCCAACAGAATGCTCAAATTTGCTGGCACAGACACCACTGGGTAAAAGCCAGGGTGGAATGGCCGACAAAGAAACT
>CAZVUJ010000196.1:0-2322 GCA_964630135.1 uncultured Pseudomonadales bacterium
GCTATAATGCCTTCCGCGTTCCTTGGAGGGTGGCAGTAGATTACGCTTGGTATCGTGAAGATCGTGCAATCGAATATTTGGGAAAAATGACCTTTTTGCGACAGGAGTGGGATGCCGAGCAAAAACTGAAGGCTACCTATACTCATGCCGGGCAAGTCGGTGATAATTACGAATCAGTGGCTGCATATGCTACTAACCTAGCCTTATTTAAATTGCTGGATGCCCCCCAGGCTGAGGTTATGTATCAAACCAAAATTAAAGAGAAGTTTTTTGAAGACGATACTCAAAGTTATTGGGACGACCCCACCAACTACTACACCCAAAACTGGGCTTGGTTCGGCACGGCATTCTACGCTAACTTACTTCCCAACTTGTGGCACTAGTCTTTCTTGAGCCTGGCTGATAGGCAAGGAAGGAACTCCTACAACCAGTATTAGGAAGGTCTAGAGGTAGTTTCTGGCTTTTTAGTTTATTGGTAACTTAAGAAAAGTTGAGTGACTTGGTGCTCACCGATGCGCTCCACACATGCTGCTGCTTGTGATGCAAAGTGAGTAAATAGAGGCCAACGCTTCCCACAAACATCAGTCCGTAGATAAGAGCATATACGGGGTTAGTGACCAACGCTTTGGCAATTGATTTCACCAGCAATTTCCCGGGAATGGCATACCAATTTCCTCGCTCAACTGAATCTACCATCCCTGTTTTTGCCCTTTTTGTGTGCAGGAATCTGGCACTTTGGCGCATATGATCGGCTATCGTTTTGGGTGATGCATACCAAACAACCGCTTCGGGAGCAAAAGCAAACCCCAAGTTACTCATTTTGGTGTACTTGTACGAATAGGCATCCTCTCCACCCACATCTCTCCAGCGCAAGCTCGTATAGAGTTGTTTTGAAAATGCCCGAGCCCTGCCGTGACACAGATACACCGTATCAGCTTGATTAATCTGTTCAAACAAGTCGTTTTTCCACTGCTGATGCCAATCGAGAACTTGACCCACCAGAGAATCACTGCGCGTTAAAGGAATCACCTTGGCGCCAACTAAAGCGACCTGCGTGTCTATGAGAAATGGTTTGACTATCTCCTCAATAAAAAGAGTACCAACCGGCAACACATCGGCATTAAGGAGCACCACAATATCACTGGATGAGGTGTCAAAGATCTGATTTTGGCGCTGCGACTGCCCCAGTCTCTTGCGACCGCGAACAACAGTGATGCGGTTATCCCTCACCGATTGAGCTTGGCTCACTGTGGCATCGGTACTGCCATCAGAAATAACTACTATGTGCTCAATGGCTGCACTCCTAGACTGCTGGTTCAAAAGACTTTTAAGCAGCGCAGCAATATTAAAAGCTTCATTATAAGCCGGAATACCCACAGTCACCGTGAGTTTTTTGTGGGAGGTAGAGCATTGATTGGTATGGTTCATGACATTCAGTGGGGTAGTTGCCGGTTAAGAGGATGATGGGATTAACAACAGGTAGTATCTTCTTATAAGTTTATTTTATAAACGCAAAGGTAAAACGATAAAGATCAGGAGTACATGATTTTTTTACCACTAACTGGTATGTCATATTATATCATTATAAGTTATAATATATACCTCTTTATTAGATGAGCTTAAACCAGTACACCTATGCGCTCGGCAATATCTTCACAGCTAAAAAGCGCTATCGGCCAACCATCACTGCCAAATATGTTAAATGGCGGCATAGTCCTTCTGGCTTCTGTTGCTATTAACGGGCTGATGTTTGTCTACAACGCCTATCTCGGCCGCAGCCTGGAGTTAGCTGATTTTGGCCTCATTGCTTTTGTGGGAAGCCTGTTGGGGGTTGTCTATATTCCCCTCCAGGCATACACCCGCACGATTACCCACCAAGTTGCCTACCTCTTTGGAAAAGATAAACGCCCCAGTATGTTGGTATGGAAACAGCATAACCGCAAGAGCCTGTATCTGTCCGTCCTGATCACCTGCATGTGGATTGCGGCCATTCCCTGGCTAAAAACATTTTTTAACATCAAGGCGTCACTGCCCTTGCTTTTGCTCTCACCACTGTGGCTAATAATCCTTGCCTCAGCAGTCGATGTGGGGTTTTTGGCGGGTATCCAGAGCTTTTCCCGGATAGCCGCTATCAATGTGCTCGAAAAGATTGGCTTGCTGGGGCTAACGTTCTTCCTGGTGGAAAGCAATCGATCACCTTGGCTCTACAGTGCCATCCCCTTAAGCATGATTTTGTCTTTTGGTTTTGGCCGGTGGCAAGTGAGGTTAAGCGTTGCTCAAAAAAAGGGGCCCTGGGTAACAAGCCACCACTCTTTTTCCTGG
>CAZVUJ010000197.1:0-2315 GCA_964630135.1 uncultured Pseudomonadales bacterium
ACTAATTATCTTCAAATTGCTTCGGACCTAAAAACATCCACCACCACGGTCACCAGAGTGGCTGATTGGTTGTTCAATAAAGGCTTAAACGGCTATAAAATAGCACTAACAAGATTGCATCCAAAACATACTTAACCATCATTCATTAAATCAATAAGATGAACATACATTTTTTAATCCATGAAAGTTTTGAAGCTCCAGGCGCAATTGAAGCTTGGGGAAAAGATCGCGGACACGCACTTACCTATACCCGCTTTTATCAAAACGATTCTTTGCCCCATAATGTAGACGACATAGATTACCTGATAGTCATGGGCGGTCCACAATCCCCATCTACCACTGAGGCCGAATGCGCACACTTTCATGCTAAAGAGGAAATAGAGTTCATCGGCCAAGTAATCGCCAAAGACAAATTGTTGCTCGGAGTCTGCTTGGGTGCTCAACTTATAGGAGAAGCGTTGGGTGCCAAGTATGACCATAGCCCCAATCGGGAAATTGGAGTTTTTGACTTGACCTTAACCAGGGATGCTAAAAACGATTCTGTTTTTTCCACTTTTCCTGAGATTTTTCCTGTAGGCCACTGGCATGGCGATATGCCTGGATTAACACCCACAACAGTAGTCCTTGCCGCAAGCAAAGGATGTCCGAGACAAGTAGTTCGTTATTCACCAAAAATATATGGATTCCAATGTCATTTTGAATTTACTCCCGACTCAATTGAGGGAATGATTGAAAACTGCTCAAATGAGCTAGAGCAATACAAAGATCTTCCGTATATCGAAAACGCAGATGCCTTAAGAAGGCATGACTACACACCGATAAATAACAAGCTGTTTGCGTTTTTAGACTATATGCAGTCCCTACATGATTCTGAACATTTAACGAAGTAAGTCGTTAGGTTCTGGATATCTCAATAACTTCAGAGCTAATTGATTTATTCGAGCTTATTGTCAATATGTTAGCATGTTAACATATTGACATAGGCGAAATGGTGTATATAATGCAGGACATGAGCACAAAATTTCAAATCACAAGAGCTGGGTTCTTATGCGGCCATCATCATGGTCATGCTGTTTCCTTTTCGGAGATTGTGATCTCGGTGGTGTAATCGTTTTATCAATAATTATTCTTTCCCCCACCCACACCTCCGATCTCGGAGGTTTTTTCATGCTCCTTAGTTTATTTTAAAACGCATGACCCTCCGAAGTTTTATACGTAAAGAGGTTTTTTATTAATCGAAAATTGAGATTTCTACTTATGAAAGAAAATTTTACCCAAATATTATTGCCTGGTGGCGAATGGTTGCCGAGCCTGTTGACTGCGTTTCAAGTTGCTGGTTTAGAGTTAGAAACGAAAGGTTCTCGTTGCTACCGCTACACCGTTGCAACTCAAGCTTTGCCAATTGTGTTTGATGTCGTAAGGGCAAGAGAGGTTCCAGAAATATTAGCGCATCCAGATTGCTTAGCGGTCGCTGGGTTTAGCGGTACAGATGTCTTTGTAGAAAAAGGGGTTCAAGAGGTTTGGATACTGCCATTACTTGAGCTCGTTCCGAGTGCTCCGCAAGCTTTGTTGTATTTGGGTTTAACACCAAATTACCAAGGTGATGAAAAAGTTCTGGACTTAAACGGATCAAGACTCTTCACAACCTACCCGAAAATCGCTCGCAGATACCTACGGAAAAATAAAATTGATGGCGTAAGCGTAATTGAGAGAAGTGGCAAGATTGAAAGTTTGTGGAGAGTATTTAATAACAATCTAGCCATAGCTGATATTTCCAGTTCCAGAAAAACAGCCAGAGCAAATGATATCAGAATTGTTAGAGAAATTATGTGGCCAGTTGTTGGATTATCAAGAAGTCCACAAGCAACGATGGCAGATTTATTAAGAATCAATGATCTGCAAGAAATGTTTTACCTAGCAGCTCAAAATAATTAGCATAAGGAGATCTTTATGGTTGAGATTAAAAAGTTTGATCCAATACTCGCTTGGCTTAATTCAGGTAATCCAAATGAACGACCTATGGAGTTATGGCCAGACCAGGAAGTTGCAGAGGTAATAGTTCAGCCTCTTGCAGACCCGACAGCAGAAGAGTTGTTGGAAAGTCTAGCTAACTTATCCCCTAAACAACGAGCCTTGTTAGTAGATCTTAGTAGTGGTTCACCTAGGAATTAATCATAAGGAAAATATGTCTGTACAAATCTACAACACCAAAACAATTAAACCTAAGGATCTGCAACGTCTAATGCAGCGCTCTGCAGCGAACTATGATGCTATTAAAACAGAAGTAAAACCGAGCATGGATGCAGTGAAGATGC
>CAZVUJ010000198.1:0-2303 GCA_964630135.1 uncultured Pseudomonadales bacterium
CGGCGATGATTCTTAAAAAAGACGGAGCTACTCTTTATCATACTCGGGATTTAGCCACTGATTGGTATCGCAAGCAACACTATGCACCAGATCTCATTATCAATGAGGTTGGTGCCGAGCAAACGCTTTACTTTCAACAGTTATTCGAGATGGAGCGAATGCTTGGCTGGTATGCACTGGCACAGCGAGTCCATGTGGCGCATGGCCTCATCCGGTTCGAAGACGGCAAGATGTCGACGCGCAAAGGCAACACCATTTGGTTGGAAGATGTGCTGGAGGAAGCCGCAGCTCGAGCTCAAGCGTTATCGCCTGAAGCTGAGTCGGCTCACAGTGAAGCAGTGGGGATTGGGGCACTTAAATGGAACGACTTGAAACGAGATCCAAAGCATGCAATTGTCTTTAACTGGGATGAGCTGCTCTCCATGGAAGGCAACTCGGGGCCTTATATGCAATACACTCATGCTCGGGCAACAAGCGTTTTGCGCAAGGCAGATGAGCGCAGTCTTTCTCCGTCATTAGACAGTAACCTGGAAACTTACGTCTTTGCCCCTGCGGAAATGAGTTTGCTGCGCCTTATCTATCAATTCCCTGAGTTCATTGAAAATGCAGCTACTGCGCATGCGCCTCAACTCCTGTGCGGCTATCTGTATGCGCTGGCCCAGCGTTTCAACTCGTTCTATAATCAGTGCCCTATCTTAGAAAAAAAGGATCAATCCCGTGAGCCATCGAGCGAATTTAGATTGGCCATAACTCAAGCCACGCAGCAGCTTTTGAACACGGGCTTACAGCTATTAGGCATTCAACCGCTAGAAACCATGTAGCGATTTTTGCATATATGAAGCCATCACAGAAAACACTTATCCGCTTGGCAATAATAATTCTACTAAGCCTCAATATTGTCTTTTTAAACGTAAAATATGCAGACGAGTTAGTAGGCTTGCGTCAATCTTTGGTGGAGCGGTTCGGGCTAGTGATGCCTCGGTCCCTTCGCGAGAAACTGGTGCCTCAAATTTCAAAGGGAGTGAGTGTTTCCAACGCCGCTGAGTTTACCTTGGCGCTTAATGCCCTGCGCAGTAAATGGGGTTTAAGCACCTATGCCTCAGATGCCAACACCTGCGAGCTGGCAACGGCTATTGCGGCTCAGCCCAACACCGAGGCAAAGATGGCTTTGAGCCAGTGTCGTGAATGCCATAAAAATATGGTGCTGCGCTTGAGCAATGCAGCCAGCACCCAAGCCTTAATCCTAGAATTGCAATCGGATGAACAGGTCATGGCTGCCCTTAAATCCGCCGATTACACCCATGTTTGTGTGCAATCATCAGGCAGGGAATTGATCACTTTGCTTGTTAGTTATTTTACCGACGAGGAAATGAAACCAAAAGTGGTTGAGCGAACGATTACGGCGACGCCCGCTCCCGTTCAAGTAATTAAACCGAAGCATTTTTCAGAAAGTGACCTATGGCTTGCCTTAAGTGAATATCGCAAGGCGCATCAACGAACAACGTTGGAAATGGACGAAAACTTGTGTATCTATGCCAGGAAGCGGGTGGAGGAGCATATCAGTATGATGGCTTCTCGAGCTGAAACAGATTACCCCAACCCAGACAAATACCCGCTGGATGCTCATGAGGGCTTTAAGCGCGATGGAGATAGTGGTGAACTGTTCGACATCACTAAGCGCACCATGATTGCCGAAAACTTGGCTTATTGGCCGAGTGCTCAATACCCCAATCATGTGATTGAATGGGGTTGGGACACGTCGACGGAAGGTCACCGCGAAGCCCAGCTCTCCAACGATTTCTCACAGGGGTGCGTTTCCGGCCGCGACGGCTTCTACGTGGCAATATTTGGGAGATAATGTTACAGGACCGAGAATAACTCCAGTAATGCTCTTCCAGCGCTTAAACAGAGAGCAAAGGTGGCAGCGGCTTTTACTAGATATTTACTAAAATTCCCTTTTTAGTTTGACTTCACATCACTATAGATAGAGTTGCTCTTAAAAATACAGGAACAAACGGGAGAGGAGCACAACTATGCAAGACTACTATTTTCCCTACACGGCACTTGCCACTGCTTCCTTTGCGCTCTACTTGGTTGCCCATATAGTTCGGTAGCATAAGAGCGCTTCGGTTTTAGGAGCCTACTAAGATTAGGCCAAGTTGTAGGGGTATTCCTGTGCGCCATTACTTTTCATGGGCTATGTTTACGGGCATAAGTGCTGTCAGTTAAGTTGCGTCGATTCATGTTACGGCGCTGGTAACGAATCTTGGTGCTAGCGGGTGGAAAAAGTCAGTTGGAATGAA
>CAZVUJ010000199.1:0-2295 GCA_964630135.1 uncultured Pseudomonadales bacterium
GGATGTATTGATTCGACGCTTGAGGCTCTTTAACATCTGCAAGCCGTTTTGATAATAACGTAAAAATATCAAAACTTTACATGCCAATACTATATCGGCAAAAATCCAGAACTTTTTCGATGATGCACAAGCCCTAATGGCAGATGCACGTCGAGCACTTTTTGGACAACTAGCAATTGCCTAATAAGCATTTCTAGCATTCATTCGTTTCATCCCAAGGTGTGAGCGGATGGGTGAAACTGTAGCCTTGGTCCAGTTAATAGGTTGAATAGCCTGTTAATCACGAACAATTTATTCAATCTCTTTAGTCAGTCTGGTTATGAGCAAGCTAAAGAGTATATTCATAACCTACGCTTGTAGATGGTGTTAAACGATTCATGCGGACCCCGGGTCGCACCCGGGCATCTCCACACATATAACACTAGTGATGCTAATGGTCTTTTTTCAGGATAATCGAAAATATCAAATACTTGGCCCTTTGAGAAACACAGCTGCCCAGGGTTTATACACACTAGTGAACGTTTTTTCGATTATTACTTCTCCGTTTTTGCGCACCACATAATCAAACGAGGCCTTAGCTCCCCAAGCTTTCCAATCGACTTGTTTGGTTTGGCCGGCGGGAACTGAAGGGTCGTCAACATAGACATCAGGTGGTGGGGCACTCACATCCCACAATTTATGATTTTTGACTTCTGACTCGCGCCCATCGTTTGTGCCATACAATTCAACCGTTAAGACTCGATTTGGCGAATCAACGATGGTTTGCAGCAGCAGATGGCCGGGCGTGTCGTTTAAAAATTTGAAGTCGGTGGTCGGAGAGAAAACGGTCGCATCCATGCCTGGTTTGGCATTTTGTTCGTAGTAGCCAACGCGATAGCTGTGGCCCCGGCGCTCCACAATCGGCAAGCCGGCATCCAATGCGGCGCGAAACACGGTGGTCGAATCTTGGCAGACGCCCCCGCCATCACCCAGTTCAGTGCGGCCGTTTCTGATCACATAGGCTGCTTGATAACCGGTTTCCTTGGTGATGTCGCCCACATTGGCATTGAACGAAAAGGTTTCCCCGGGCTTGATAAGCACACCACTAATGCGTGAGGCAGCCAGGGCCACGTTGTGCACTCTGGAGGGAATCGAGCCCGCATAGGTAGACACACCGCGGCCCAAAAGCTCGCGAATACCTAAATCGTTCACGGTGTGCAAGCTAATTTCCGGAAAGGCTTCGGCTACGACGAGCTCAACTTCACTTTCTACAAGTTCTGGCCCCTCTAGGGCTGCCAAGGCTTTGTGGAGTGCCTCGCTGGACTGCTTGATGTCGGTCGTTAATCCGGCTAAGGCTGGCGAGAATTCGGTGACCCGGTTTTTGCTCTCGTCAAACTGAAAGCGGGCATTGACGGGCGCGCGATCAATGTCTTTGGCAAGGGTAGCTAGGTAAACCTCAATTGCACTCTGGGCAAAGCCACCCTCGAAAGCAATAAGGTCAATGAGGGGTTGTTTTTCTAATATCCACGAATGGTAGGAGTCATCATGCTTAACCGTCATTTTTTTACGCAGCAGTTTTTCGGCCCGGGCTTGGGCTGCTTCAAGTTGAGCACTTGACACAGTAACGGGCACGGGATCAAGCGAAATAGCCGCACTTACGGGTGAAAGGGTGCTAGCGGCAGTGATTAGGGAATTTTTCCAGGCCTGTTGGTTAAAAACCACTCCATCAGTTCCGGGAATTACAGCTATGGCCAGAGAACTCGATTGGGTGGCGCTTTTTTCCACTATAAGCTGGGGTTTGCGAGCAGGCACATCTAAGGTGGCGGCAATGCTGGCGGTTAGTGGTTCGCTTAACGATTCGTTTAAGTTTACGGTTAGCGGAGAGACATGTGCTTTTTGCAGCAATTCCCGTTGAGTGGTAAGTTGCTGGATAAGCGATCCCTCTCTACCAAGGCGGTAGGCTTGTTGGGCGTCGAGAGCGGCATCAAATGCTAGTATCTCCGGCGGAAAAGGCCACAGCTTATCTTGATAAGCCAAGTCAGCCGGATACGCTTTGATAAAAGAGTCGAGCTGGAGATTCAGATAGTCTTGAGCTTGCGCTTGGCTTAATCCGGAAAGGTGAACTGATCCCACATATACATTCGGCATGATTTTGCCTGAGTAAGCCGCGCGAAAAACTCCATAAGCAATTAAGGGAATACACAACAATCCAGCCAGAAACACGCTACCAATACCCGCATGTTTATGCTTTTTAAGCCACGCGCGCACCTTTTTCCTTTTTTGTTGCAGGGCTTCAGGCGGCGATGGTATCATTGA
>CAZVUJ010000200.1:0-2288 GCA_964630135.1 uncultured Pseudomonadales bacterium
GCAATAAAAATATGAGATTCTTTCGTCGAGTTGGTGCTGTAGCACAGGTTGAAACTCCAACCACAGGCACCTTCACCAGCGAGGGGGAAGTTCGTGAGGGTGATGAAGTGGCTCCGGCTGATACTTTCAAGATTGCAAAAGCAGTTCAGGTAACCTACCTCATGTGGTAAACCCTTTTTTTATGAGTGAACGGCTAACTTGAGGCGGTTAACTTTAGATAATTCGGGGTATCAAAGACTGGGCGAAAAGCGGTGCGGTGGAAACGCTGTGGAGTTTGGGGGATTCGAGGTTTTGAGGCTTGGCAATTGTGTCAGTGACGGTGATCGAGGTGATGGGGCTTGCATCCAGTTTTTCTTGAACGCCAGGAATATAGAGGTGGTGGGTGGCAAAAATTGCTACACCGGTTGCCCCTCGTGCCATCAAAAACTGACTAGCTTCAATCATGGTGGAGCCGGTGGCAATCATGTCGTCGAAAATAAAACAGTGTTTGCCCTCAATTGGCCGATCGATGTCGACAATAGCCACCTCTCCCGTGGTTAAATCCCGCACTTTATTCAGGTAGGCAACAGGCAAACCCAGCTCCTGGGCTACTTTGGTCGAGGCTTTGATCGCGCCCGCATCGGGGGCAACCACCACGCAATTAGCCAGCGAGTAACGATCGGGATTGCTGCTGATGTGCTGAGCAAACAAGGGAAAAGCTGAAAGATTGATGACAGGGATGTCAAAATAACCGGCAATGCTGGGGTTATGCAGGTCCATGGTAATCACTTTGGCTGTTTTGGCAAGTTGGATCACTTGGGCGACTACTTTAGCCGAGAGAGGTTCGCCGGGCATAAAGACTTTATCTTGCTTGGCATAGCCATACCAGGGGATGATGCTTATAAGCTCATGGGCGCCGTGCCGCTTGAGCGCGTCACACATGAGCAGGTATTCAAAGATATGAGTATGAACTAAGTGGGAAAACGACTGCACCACTACCGCGCGCTCGGGGGTAACACCCACTTTAAGTTGAATCTCACTGTTAGGGAAGCTTGAGCGCGTAATTTCTCCCAAGTTCAAATGGGCATGCTTGGCAATGCTAGCAGCAAGTTGGGGGTTGGATGAGCCGGAAAAAACTTTCATAGGTTAGTGCAAGAGATTAGTGACCGCTTTTTTGAGCTCGCTCGAATAGCTGACCCGATACGGTAGGGTAAACGTTTTGGGTTCGCCCCCGTTGGGAATAGCTATGGTTATAATATCATCGCCCGGATTGCTTTTTAATAGTTGCCCCAGTTTTTGTAACGCCTCTACCGAGGTATCCCGGCTAACCATGATGGTGTTGGGATTAAGGGTGATTTCGGGAACAGCCGAGCCGCCAATGACTTCCAAGGAGTCCACTAAGAAACTCACTTCTCCCTCACGTGACTCAACTTTGCCGGTCACGATGCAGGGCACACTAGTTTGGATGGAGTTTTTGATGAGTGCATAGGTCTTGGGGAAGAAAACCAGGGCGAGGGTTCCGGTTTGATCTTCAAGGGTGGCAAAGGCCATTTCAGACCCATTTTTCTTAGTGGTGACTTGTCGCACATTGGTGACCAAGCCTGCCAAAGTCAAGGTCTGCCCGGCTTGGGTTTGCGGGTCAACATGTTTAATGGCATGGGTATATTTGCCTTTGACACTTTCGAGCACTTCTGACATGGGGTGACTGGAGAGATAGATGCCGAGCAGCTCCTTTTCCAGTTTCAATTTTTGACTCTGGTTATAATCGGGTAAAACCGGGATTTCATCGGTAAAAGTAGCATCTTTGGTGATAAGGGTGTCAAACAAACCTGATTGGCCACTGCTGGCGGCCAGACTGGACTTGCCCACTTTGGAGCGGATTTCGTCGAGCACTGCCAGAATACTGGGGCGGTTGGCAAACTGATCAAAGGCGCCGGCGTTGATCAGGCTTTCCAACACTTTTTTATTCACCCTGCGATTATCGTTTTTGGCCAAGAAATGAGTTAAGCTGCTAAATTCTCCCACGTCTGCTCGGGTGGAAAGAATGGCTTCGAGGGCCGCCACGCCCACGTTTTTGATGGCACTCAAGCCAAACCGAATTGCTTTGTTCTCCAGAGATTCAGTATGTTTCTCGATAGTAAAGCCAATGTCGCTGGCATTGATGTCAGGAGGCAAGAGGACAATTTTTAAGCGCCGGCATTCCTCGATGGCTTGGGCAATTTTGTCGTCGCGGTTGTTGGAGTGAGATTGCGATTCGATCGTTAGCAGTGCCGTCATGTATTCCACCGGATAGTTGGCTTTCATGTAGG
>CAZVUJ010000201.1:0-2282 GCA_964630135.1 uncultured Pseudomonadales bacterium
GGATATTGTCGAAGAACCGGAGCTGACGTTAGCGATTAACTTTAGGGCTTTCTATAATAAACCCCTCATTGATGAGGTGACCGAGGAAGTGAGCGAAGAATGAGATTACGCAAAGCTACCAATGAGCATGAACGAGTCAAGGTTGATGTCCTGGTTTTAGGGATATTTTCTCTCATTGCCGTGCTTATTTGGGTTGGTTACTCCCTCTACGACACCTTTATTCAATCGACCATAGAGCCTGAAGTAGAAGCACTGCTGGAGCCGCTGGATCCCAATCTCAATAGTGAAGTGCTTAGTAAGCTGCAAGATCACTACGTGCCACCTGAGGAATTCACCATTCTGGCTGTAGTGCGCGACAGCGAAAACGGGACCAAGCAGATCGTGCCCCTGTCGGAGAGAGCCACAAGCGCACCTGCGCTCAGTGAAGCGTTTGAAGACAGCAATGCCTCAGATTCGGGCAGTTTAAGCGAGTAAGCTGACTATGCAAAAAAAACTACCGGCACTCTTGGGGATATTGTTTATGATCGGCGGCGCTTTTGCCGGAGTGATTATCGTGCTTCAAGGCACCTTCTTTTCCCCACAAGCCAGTCCCGAAACGGTCCCTCAAAAAGTTAAGATAACCAATCTTACCGAAAATGCCTTTGTGGTTTCCTGGACGACGCAGGGCCAAGCGGTGGGCTATATTCTCCTGGGTGAGGAAGAAGAACAACTCAAGCGCTCGGTGGCCGATCAGCGCGATCAACTCTCCGGCGAGGGAGGTCAATATAAAATGCACCACATATATGTGCGTGAGCTCAAGCCTTCAACGACGTACTATTTTAAAATTGGTAGCGGAGAGCGGGAATTATTCGACAATAATGGTGTTCCTTTTCAGGTCCAAACCGCTGCTGCCTTGGGCACGCCCCCGCCACCGGAAACGATCTATGGCACCGTATTAAATCCGGCCAAGACTCCTGCCGATGATGCCATTGTGTATGTCGGTATTCCCGGATCAACCCCCTTGTCTGCCCTGGTTCAGCAAAAAGGCAGTTTCGCGATTCCCCTCTCCACGGCCAGAACACTGAGTCTGGATAGTTATGTGTCTATCAACCCGGACACGATTATTGAAATGTTGGTGCAATCAGGCAGAGGAGATGAAGGCCGCATCCGCGCCACCCTTTCACAAGCTCAACCATTGCCCGATATCGTGTTGAATACTACCGGTCAGGTGGTGGATATCTCTGGGCAAGCAGCATTAACCGAAGAACCATCAGCCCAATCTAGTGCAGCTTCGTCAGTGTCCAGTGCCCCGGGATTTGACCCGCTTACTCGCACCCTGGAAGGAAGTGCAACAGGTGGGAGTAAATTTGTTTTCGAAGACGTGAGCCTGCTTATCGATGAGGCTTCAGAAGTGATTAGTATCGAGCAATTACCTGCTGATCATGTGACCGTTGCCGAATTGCAACCCAGTTTTTCCGGGCAAGCACCGCCCAATACCACACTGACAGTAACTATAAACTCACCTCGTGCCTACACGGATAACGTTACGGTTGATTCGCTGGGTAACTGGTCGTATGAGGTTCCCGGAGAGCTGGAGCCGGGTCAACACACGATTGCTCTTTCGTTTACCGATGAAAACGGCATCTTGAAACAAGTGAAGCGCACCTTTGTGGTCGCTGCCTATGCGGCTGAGGGGGCGCCTTCCTACACCTCGACTCCCTCGGCTTCCTTAGCGCCAACCTTGACACCTCGACCAACCACTCAAGTTACTCAAGTGCCCACGCCCACTCAGATTGTGCGGGTTGCCATTCCGGCCACTGATTCAGCCATTCCCGTATCTGGATCAACTGCCAACACGTTTGCCCTTTCCCTGGTCGGCATGCTGCTCATGTCGCTTGGATATTTCTTGTATCGGTTTGGCAGAGAATAAATGAGTCAAATTCTAAACAATGTTTGAGGTCAATACTAGTTTGGAAAATCCATGGTTACTCAAGCAATCATCGACTTTATAAAATCTCAGCGGCAACTTGGGAAAATTGACTAGCTTATTACGCTTGATCTCGAGGCAAGTTCGTGGCAATCGTCCGATATCCAGAGGGCTTTTGCACGCATCGACGGTCAAAACGCGGTTAATCCGGCGAACATAAGCAGCCTTCCCATTGCTCAGTCTGCATCCCTCCAACCGCAAACCAAAAACAGCAATTAACCAGAATCATCTACTCTCACTTCCACAAACGAAAAACCAAAAGTACTCCGGATTCTATCAATTTTGCTAGGTCTTGTTGCTGTTCTCTACACTTTTA
>CAZVUJ010000202.1:0-2269 GCA_964630135.1 uncultured Pseudomonadales bacterium
CCCGGCTTATATAAGGAGTGCATAACTTCTTGGTCTGTTTGGTTTAGAGATTTGGCGCTGGCTCAACAGTGTGTGATTTAGTATAGGGAGCCAGCAAGCTATTGTTTCCCGAGGGATCGAAGAAGCTGCTAACAACTGCGGCAGCTTGACGGTAGGTGAGATTGGTGCCATATTCGTCTTTTATGATGGCTGCTGGGTTGCCCATGTGAACCCAGTAATTGACACCGACCAAATAGGGTTTGGTTAGAAGCATGGAAAACATTGCTTCCACAACCTCAGCCTGCCGCTGTTCACTTACTTCCTGAAATATGTGATAGCCCCATTCTCCCAGGAGTATAGGTTTGTGCCAGCGATTCCACCACCGATCGAGGTCAACCGAGGTCGTATCAACCATAAGGGTTTTATCCTCAAGTGTGCCAATGGTTTGACTTTGATGCACGTAATGATCGACGACGATAAGTCCAATTTGGTCTGCCAATTCTTGATCCATTTGATTATCTAACACCCAGCCATTCATGGACAGCCAGTTAGTGTGAACCATTCCCTGGAGGCCAATTTGGGTGAAAGCATCGTTGGCTACGTGAATTTCAAGCAGGAGAAACTCTTTGTACTCTTTCCAGTTTAAGAACCGTTTTCCTAAGCCAATACCAACTTGCTCGGCTTCAACAGCTACGGTAAACGCGTCTCCAGGTGCAAACAGATCAGGATTAGCGACAATAAATTCTCGTGTTCGAGTTAAGTAGTCTTCTTTAGACAATGTAGATGGCAAACCTTCATCGCCTTCCCACTCTGCCCAATGAGAACGAAACCAAACATGTAAACCTGCAGCATGAATCTCGCTGGTCCAGAGGCGCATATCATCAACTCGATCATAAGGAGTACCGATAGCAATGTAATTAGTGCCTAAACTTTTGAGGAGTTCGACTTGCTCAATAATTGCTTCTCGAGATACATCGGGCCAGTGTTTGCTGATAACTTGTGTGTCAACTGAGCGCACTGCCCAAGGAAAGGCGCCCCATCGCAGTTTTGGCTGAACATAGGGGTTTATTTCGACGGTGACCTGTGAGGTCGTGTAGGTTGAGTATGCTTGAGCAATACTTGCTACCAACACGCCGAACAACAAGAAATATAAGGTGATAGTTTTTTTGATTTCTTTCATAACATTATTGCGGTAATTGCGTCGAATTTACCCCACCACCTTCCAGATTATAGGTGTAAATATAGCTGAAACTATCCTTGTATACGAGAACGTAATTTGCCAAAAACTTTTCGTTGGCAATCATGTTTTCATACACTAGATCACCTTTATGCATGATGATCCATTGCGCATGAAGGGTGGGGTCACTCATTGATTCGGTCCACTCTTTTTGCGCGCCTTCAGTAATAAATTGTTTGAGCGGCAGTCCTGATTTAAACAGCAAGGCATCATTGCTGGAGGCAGCTACCAAGATGAGCCCTTCCTTCACGTTTTGAGCGATCCAACCACTGGCATCGTCCAAATATTGGCCACTGGCGCCGCGCACTCCGTCTTCAATGGTGATGATGGAATTAGTCGCATAGGTGAGGCACACTTCGAGCGCAATAACTATGCTCAAAAGAATGAAGGCTAGTTTCCGCCCATTGGCTAAGGAGGCCACAAACAGGGCTAGGGCCGGCAACACCATCAGGCCATAGCGGTCATTAAACCAGGTGTATGGTGGCAGTGTCGGTAAGTGAATCACTGAATGACCAGCTACTAAACTGACAATATTAAACACAACCGGTACGAGCAATAAGGAGGCAGCTAATTTAATGTTCGTCGATAATCTCTTACTCGTTAAAAAATAAAAGTATCCAATGAGAGCTAGGAGGGAGACAAACGTGCCTGCATTATGCATGACAGCCAGGGTATAGAGGTAACTCGAATAGATAAGATTACCTTTAGAAAACAACCTGCCTTCGGCCTCTAAAACATCTTGTTGTGCTTTGGCCGAAAACGGGCCAGTAGCGAAATAGAAGGGGTCGCCGAAGATAAAGAAATTCCAGCAGAACCAAATAACGACGCCAAATGCGGCTAGGGTCGCGAATAATAACACATTACCTTCAGCAAACTTTTTGCCGCTTTTTTTAAACGCTACACTAAGCACACTTATAAACACAAACATAAGCAGAAACCAGCAATCATACCGGGTGAGTGTGGCGAGGAATGTGAAGAAGGCGCAACCATTCAAATCCCATAAGTGAAATCGCTTAACCCATTTAAAAAGATAATAGCCACTGGCTGTCGTCA
>CAZVUJ010000203.1:0-2240 GCA_964630135.1 uncultured Pseudomonadales bacterium
TTCTCGCGGTCCGCGCTCGAACAATATTGATACACACGATTGCACTAGTATGCTGCTTACGTCACTCACCCTCACCACCTTTCGCAACTACCTAAGCAAGCAGCTCGAATTTTCATCGGGGACGACGGTGCTTTTGGGCCCGAATGCAGCGGGGAAAACCAATATTCTCGAGGCACTCTATCTGTTGGCCACAGGACTAAGTTTTCGCGCTCAGAAAATCGAAGAAATGGTGCATTGGGAGGCAGAAGTAGCCCACGTAGTGGGCGAGCTCAAAGCTCAAAGCTCAAAGCTTGAAGCTCGTGAAGAAGAGCTGCAAGTTACTTTGACGCGGGGGCTAGTCCAGGGCAAGCGGGTGGCCAAGCGGCGGTTACTCGTCAATGGTGTGGCGCGCCGCCACAAAGATTTTGTCGGCAATCTGAAAGCGGTGGTGTTTTTGCCTCAAGACCTGGAGCTCATTTCCGGCTCACCCAGCAAGCGGCGTACTTATCTTGATCAAGTCTTGCTTCAAACTGACCCTGAATATGCCCGGGCTTTGTTTGCCTACGACAACGCGCTCAAGCGGCGCAATAAACTTTTAGAGGCGATTCGTGAGGGGAAAGCTCCAAGAGCGAGTTTGGCCTTTTGGGATATGTCACTGCTTAAAAACGGGATGCTTGTGACCGCTAAGCGCGAAGCGTATATCGAAGCCATCAATGAGCAAGCACACAGCCAAGATGCCTGGCAAGAAATGCTGCAGCTGACCTACGTGCCTTCCCGCTTGAGCCCGGAGCGACTAGACAAATATGCCCAAGCTGAAGTGGCTGCCGGTCACACCCTCATTGGCCCGCACAAAGACGACATAGTACTCCACAAACAAGAGTCAGCCTCGATACACCGTAACCTAGCAATCTTTGGCTCTCGGGGCGAGCAGCGCATGGGGGTTCTTTGGCTCAAACTCCAGCAACTTGCTTATATGAAGCAGGCGTTGCATGAATCACCTCTCTTGTTGCTTGATGATATTTTTAGCGAATTGGATGAAGCCCACGACGAATTGGTCAAGCAAACACTTGCTTCTCAACAAACGATCATTACCACGACCGATGGAGAAGAAATGAGGAATATCAAGGGGATAGAGATAATCAGGCTAGAAAATGTCTAATTTCGAATTGCTCTAATTGATCTAAATAAACTCTAAGGCAGGAGTTACGCAGTGTCATTCCCGCGACCGTGTCCTTCCGAAGCTTCATGCAAAGGAGGAAAGCGGGAACCCAGGCTTTAAGCCTATAGATTCCCGATGCATCGAGTCAGACTCGATCCTCGGGAATGACAAGTACAGTTCGTAAGTCTTGTTGTGATAAGCTTTTAAAAAACTATGCAACAAAAACAGCCATTAAAGCTCTACACTAAAACCGGCGACAAAGGAGAATCGGGGTTGGCTGATGGACAGCGCTTGAGCAAAAGCGAGTTGATTTTTGAAGTCTTGGGCACGATTGATGAATTAAATTCGAATATTGGGTTTGGCGTCATTGAAGCTAAAGAACCGTATCGCCAAGAACTGCTCCAGATACAAGATTATTTGATGATTATTGCCTCAGAGATTGCGGGCAGCAAAAAAGTGGCTCTGGAGCCTCAAGCCATTCGTCAGCTGGAGAAACGCATTGATGTTTATCAGCAAGAAACCCGGGTGGATTGGTTCACAAAGTTTTTATTGCCGGGTGGCACTGAAATGGCGGGCCGATTAGATCTGGCCCGGACCGTGTGCCGGAGGTTGGAACGTCTAGTTGTGAGATATAGTAACCAAGGCTTTATGGACGGAGCGCAGTTGAACTGGGCTCCGCAAGTTCATACGAATATTAAGAAGCAGAATACAAATCCTGCTCTTTCTGGAGTTCCAGCCAAAATTACTCAATACCTTAATCGTTTATCAGATTATTTGTTCGCCCTGCGCTGTTTTGTTAATTCTCAAGCAGGGTATGAGGAAAAAGAGTTTCATCCTAAGTATTTAGATGCGTTAGGGTAGAGACGCGGCAATGCCACGTCTCTACATGAAGGGTGTCTGCTATGTTGTTCGACCCATCAGCAATAGATCAGTTATACCAACCACCTTCTGGTTCGCACAAAGGCGATAATGGGAAAGTGTTGGTGATTGGGGGCTCGAAATTATTCCACGCCAGTATTTTTTGGTCAGCCCAGGCGGCAAGCAAGATGGTCGATCTCGTGCATTTTGCTTCTCCGGCAAACGAAAACAACGATGTGGTCCG
>CAZVUJ010000204.1:0-2205 GCA_964630135.1 uncultured Pseudomonadales bacterium
TTAATTCGTTGAGCCAATGATTGCTCATGAATTGAGGATCTTTCACATCAGGCAGATAGCCCCAGTCGGAAACAAGCTGAATATTTCCTGTCACTTCATTGATGACTACGACCACAGCATCGCCAATATTCCCGGCAATGACTTGTTCGTTTTCAAAATCGGTGATCGCGACTGCGACGGTGCTGCCACCTTCAAATCTGCCTCCAATTTTTCGGGTAGATCCAGATGCGGGCAGTCGACGATTTAGCTCAACCAAGGCATTTTTTAGAGCTCCGAAAGGATCACGGAATGGAAATGTGTCACCCAAAAGTGATCGAAGGCCTTGTTCACCGGTAATCCAGTCTGCGACACCCCTGCTGGTTTCTGATATCTTTGGTGAGCCGTCTGGATTTCGTCCTACGCCCGAGCTTACGCCATCAGCCACAATATCAATGACCGACCGATCGCCGATGAATCCCCCCTCTGAATCCTGGTGTGGATGCTCTGCGTGCACATTTGCAAAATTGGCTCTGGCAACTTGGGCTCTCCAGCCTTGAATCATAAATGGATCAGTGCCAAAGATCGTGGTGGTGGCTTTTCGCTGATCTCCCGTAAATGTTAGTTTTTTGCGCTGTGTAAATTCTCTTGAGCCACTAGAGTTTGGTTGTTTTCTTTGAAAGCTAAGTCCGCCAATCATAAGCGGTCCCCCCAGCGCCCATTCGCTGCCGTTAACGTTAAAGATGCCGGGGAAGAACTGGCGCAGGCCGACGATAAGCATCGCAATTCCCAACCCTTGAAATGCCCTTGGATTGCGCTCATACGTAGCCCGCACTGCGGCGATGGCGTTCTCTGCTGTCACCCTGAATCGGTTTATGCGCAATTGAGCGATATTCCCTGCAACCGAAATCACTCCCCGGGCTTGGAGCGCATCGAAGGCTGCCGCTGCCACTCCCAAGCCAGCGGAGATGCCAAAGCCAATACCAAGCGGCACGCTCCCCAAACCAAGAGCCGAAGCCGCGCCAAGCGCAACGGCACTGGCGAAACCGACACTGAGAGCTCTGGGGGCATAGTTAAGCACCCAACCCTTCCAGCCGGTTGGGTTTTGATTTTTCCCTAGCCCCCACTCAAGCAATGACCTAATAGCTTCCTCAATTCCAAATGCATCCAAGCCTGATCTTAATCCCGCTCTGAAATCATTGCCTGTGGCAGATGACCTATAATTCCCTGAAAGATACTGTTTATACTGCTGAATTAAAGGTATTTTGGATAAATAGTTTTTATACATATCCTGATATGGACCGTTCAGCACTTCGTGATTACCATATCCATAAGTTTGTTCATGGTATTCTGAAATTGGAGTCAATAGTGCATTATTAGCCCCTAAGCTAAGTCGTGATGCACGCAAACCACTAGACAGAATCTTTGCGCTTCTATCTTCAATATAAGCAATGCCTGCTCGACCGTTAGTATCATGGTAGAAAACATATAGGTATAGGCCATTATTTGAGAGGAACACATTCTTTCTTATGAGGCCATAGAGATCAGTTTCTTCAGACCAACTCTCAACGAGAGCAGCGAAATTAGGACTATCGCCAGCATTGCTGATTGATAGTTGCTCGGGCCTTGGCAAGGAATTTCGCAGTTCCCTATCATCTCCGTTGACAGCAATACGTGTGGGAAAAATAACTTCGAAGTTAAGTAGGTAAGTATTATTACTATCAAGATTAATCATCCGTGAGAGTCCAGCGAATATTTCCTCTGGATCTTTCGTAATGGTTGGAGGAATTGGTTCTGTCATTTGCGAAATGGAAGACATTGCTTTTTGCAAGGCAGTGGGTGCGTTAATGGTGTATTCTCCAAATCCTTTCCCATACCAATTAATCTCTCCTTCGCGTATAAGATAGTTAGGTAAAAATCTCCATATGGCTGATGAATTGCTCCTATAATAGGATCGCGCAATCCATTCACCCTCAAGTTGCACATAAACAACATATCCCAGCCTACCAGAACCTAGTTCATAGGGATCGGATAAATAGATTCTTGTTCCGTCAATTTCGACAAGATGTTTTGGTTGAAGCCTCTTGGTTTCTAACTCCAGTTTGGTCAAGTTCCGCGGTGGATTCCCATGTAATCCGACTTTGTCCGCATGATTACTTATATTAATTGACTCAAGAATTCGCTTAGACTCATTTTCGAGTGGCTTGCTAATGTTTAACGATCCCGTAA
>CAZVUJ010000205.1:0-2188 GCA_964630135.1 uncultured Pseudomonadales bacterium
ACTGACGCGTTAAAAACAATATAGTCTGCGATAAAATCAGGCCAAGCCCCCAGCGCCACAAGCAGCACGGGCAATGCCAAATAACCCATAATCACTAGGGGAAGAATCTGCAAGTGGGCTATGAAAAGCTGTCGATGTAGCGACTGAGTGCTATAAAAGTAAAAAAGCAGGCATCCAAAAGTAACAAGATAAACGGGGGCAGCGAAGGCAATCACCAAGCCTGCTGTGGCCAGTATGATAAGCAATAGCCTGGATTCACCACTGCGCTGGGTTGAGCTATAGATAAGCCAAAATAAAGTCATGCAAGTCGCAGCTACCAATGATTCAGCTAAAAACATGTGCGCGCTCACCAAGGGCGCGACTAAGGCACTCAACAGAAAGCTTAGTCCGACAAACTTTTTCATTGAGCTTTTTACATATGAAAAAGTGATGATAAAATTTAGTAGCCAGAAACTCATAACCCCGAATCGCATCCACTCAGGCGATGATGAACCGATTGATTGCCACAGGGCACTGACATAGTAGGTAAGTGGTGCGTGATGGCTGAAGAAATCAAGATAAGGGATTTTTCCTTGAGTAATTAACTGCCCTGCGACCCAGTTATCGTGTTCATCGTTGAACGTTCCTTTGGTTGCAATTGCCGACCAAGCAATGCTTAGCACACTAAGCCACAGTAATAGTACTAGAATCGTTTTTTTTCGTTTGGGCAAGTGCATAAACTACCTATGAAACCAGCAATTGCAATACATAAGCTTTCTAAAGTATACCCACCGCCTAATAAAAAAGGTAAAGCGTTCAACGCGGTTACGGGAGTTGCTTTCAATGTCCAAGAGGGTGAGGTGGTGGGGCTGCTTGGGCCCAATGGTGCTGGCAAATCCACGACCATCTCCATGTTGCTGGGTATTTTGTCGCCCACAAGCGGTTCAATCCACTACTTTGGCAAGGATTTTTTCACGCATCGTTCCGAAATCTTGAACCAGGTAACATTCGCCAGTACCTATATCAGAATGCCGTGGCGTTTGTCGGTAATGGAAAATTTACGCATTTATGGCTATATGTATGGCTTGTCCAAAGCTATGTTTGAAAAACGGGCGGAGAAATTTTTGAATTACTTTGGTGTATGGGATCAGCGCCATAAAACCATGAACTTGTTGTCAGCCGGTCAAGTGACTCGAATTATGCTGGCCAAGGCATTTATTCCCCACCCCCACATAGTATTGCTGGATGAACCCACTGCTTCACTCGATCCAGACATAGCTCACGAAATCAGAGGGTTTGTGAAGCAGCAGCAAAAAGAGTTTAATACCACAATTTTGTATACCTCGCATAATATGGATGAGGTAACTGACGTTTGTGATCGAGTCATCTTTTTAAAACAGGGGCAAATTGTGGCTCAAGATACGCCCGAAAATTTGATTAAAACACTTAAGGATGTAACTGTTGAGCTGCTGGTGAGCGATAACTTAGAGCAACTTGTAGGATTATTGAAACATCACGATTGGCCTTGCAGTGTGCGAGACCGTGAAGTACAAATCACCCTCCCCGAAACCCAAGTGGCACCTCTGCTGCAAACCCTTGCTACGGCAAATATTTCTTATTCTCAGATCACCGTGCATAAACCTAGCCTGGAAGATTATTTTTTGCAACTAGCCTCGAAATAGCCATGAACCTACATCGCATTAAAGCATTATGTCTACGCCACTTATATCCTCTTCGGCGGGATCTGGATTTATTGTCCGATATGATCTACTGGCCTATCATTGACACTATTTTATGGGGCGTGACCTCTCAATGGTTATTTGAGTCCTCCGGAATTCCGGGCTTGGTTGCGGCGATCCTCATTGGTCTTATTCTTTGGAATGTGATCTGGCGCTCACAGGCCGAAGTGTCACGTAATTTGATCGACGAAATATGGAACAACAATTTGGTCAACCTTTTTTCAACACCTTTACAATTAAAAGAGTGGATTGCTGGTGTCCTTCTGCTTTCGGTAGTGAAAACCGGAGTGACCATTTCACTGCTTTCTCTGCTGGTTGTGATCCTTTATCAGGTTAATTTCTTAACCCTGGGCCTGTGGCTGATTGCCTTCATCTTTTTATCCACCATGTCTGGCTGGTGGATTGGATTCATTTCAGCAAGCATTGTGATTCTCTATGGACCTAAGATGAAAAACGTGTTGTGGACACTT
>CAZVUJ010000206.1:0-2143 GCA_964630135.1 uncultured Pseudomonadales bacterium
TTTGCGGGGATGCACGTTCACATCGACGGTTTCAAATGGTAGGGTAAAAAACAATATATAGACTGGCTGTCGCGAAGATCCGATCAAGTTTTTGTATGCTTCTTGAACCGCTTGGGCGATGCTTTTATCAAATACTCGACGTTTGTTCACAAAAATATATTGCTTGGAAGTCGCCTTAGTTGCTGTGTACGGCAAGCCGATATAGCCTGAAATCGAAATATACGCATCTTCAAAGGTGATAGGCACCAAGCCTTCAAAAAATGTCGCTCCCAGAATTGCCTTCACTCTGCTGGGCAAATTGTGATTTTTGCTAAATGCATAGAGTGGTTTCGCATTATGAGTGAGCGTGAAGGTAACCTCCGGAAACGCCAGCATATAGTGGGTAACGATATCAATTAGGTGGCGCAGTTCAGTTCTGGTAGTGGCTAAAAACTTTTTGCGAGCGGGAACACTGCCAAACAAATCAGTCACGGTCACCATTGTTCCTTGAGGCATACCCACCGGAGAAACGGTTAGGTTTTTAGCATACTCTAGCCGCAGATGAGTACCCACTCTTTCAGCCTGAAGTCTGGTTTTGATATCAAGCGTTGCCACTGAAGCAATACTTGCCAACGCCTCGCCGCGAAACCCCAAAGTGCCAATAGCACGTAAGCCGTCTGTAGGGTTAATTTTACTTGTTGTATGCAGTTTGACTGCTAACACAGCATCGGTTCGACTCATTCCTTCGCCATCATCACTGACTCGTATCTTGGTTAACCCGCTGTCTTCCACGTCAATAGTTATAGAACGAGCCTGGGCATCAAGCGCGTTATCAAGCAATTCTTTGACGACATACGCTGGTCGCTCAATAACTTCGCCAGCGGCAATTTTGGCAATCACTTCCTGAGGAAGAGTGATGATCTTATCCATTAGTTTTTGCCCCCCCTCTCTGCATAGGTCGCAACTGAGGAGTGCATCATGCTTACAGTATCTTTCAGCTCGGCTAACGTATTAAGAGCCTGCAAGGGTGTGAGGGAGTGAATATCAACCTGTGCCAGTTGTTGAAGAACAAATTGTGCAATAAGCGTCTTTTCCGGTGTCGGCGCTACGTTGCTTTCCAAAGGCGGTAGTGGTTCATCGCTTACACCTCGAGACTCAAGTGTTTCGAGTAGCTCATTAGCCCTCATAATAACTTCCTGAGGGATACCAGCTAGCTTGGCCACGGCAATACCAAAGCTATGAGAAGCTCCACCAGAAACCAGAGTATGCAAAAACACGGGCTCACCACCATTCTGCTCCGAGGCCATATGATAATTTTTAATATGCTGAGGATAGTGCTGCTCCAAAGCCTGCAATTCATGATAATGAGTGGCAAACAGCGTTTTGGGAGGCAAGGTAAAGTGAGTGGCTAAAAATTCGGCCACAGCCCATGCTATCGAAATTCCATCATAGGTGCTGGTACCCCGTCCAATTTCATCCATCACAATCAAACTGTTTTTCGTCGCGTTATGCAAAATATGAGCTGTTTCCACCATTTCCACCATAAAGGTTGAAAGACCTGAAGTAATAACATCCGAAGCCCCACTCCTCACAAAAATGCGGTCAACTATGTTCAGATGAGCTTTGGTTGCGGGCACAAAACAACCCATTTGAGCCATAAGAACTAATACCGCGACTTGCCGGATAACCACCGACTTTCCAGCCATATTAGGCCCGGTTATGAGCAATAGTGGTGGATGCAGATTACCGAAGTGGACACTGTTAGGAACAAAGGGCTCATCATCCACAAGCTTTTCCACGACCGGATGACGTCCTTCGACAATTTTTATTTCACCTGAATAGATAAGTTTGGGCCGGGTGTAGGCATTTTTTTCTGATATATGGCTAAAGTTGGTTATGCAATCAAGCAGAGCAATTGCTCGAGCAGCGTCTTGGAGAAGTCTTGTGTAGCCCAGTATTTCCTCTAGGACGTGCAAAAAGAGCGTATATTCCAATTCATTTCTACGCTCCTGGGCATGTAAGATAAGCTCTTCTTTTTCTTTAAGCTTCTTATCACGCTCCATCTCTTGTTGTTTCGCAATTAAGTTTGCAGCCATGTACCATTCGTCATAGTTACCTGTAAATTCGCGAATTTTCTTAAAATCCACATCAAGAATGTTGGTGA
>CAZVUJ010000207.1:0-2134 GCA_964630135.1 uncultured Pseudomonadales bacterium
CAACCGTTTAAAGAAGGTTCTCGCGATGCATCGCCGGTAGTCAAAAGTGTGGTGGACTGGATGCTAGGTGAGCCAGCGCCGGTGACGCAAACTAGCGGAGAAGGTGAGTAAGAATCACAGTTGATGTCATGTAGGTCCTCTATGCTCAGCCCATGTCAGACGAAGAACTGCAGTATTGGACAGCCTGGTGGGCAATTGATGGGATTGGGTGGGTAACCTTTCAAAGATTAGTGCGAATTCGTGACCAACTCCAACTCAGCTGGGGAGAGTTATGGCGTCTAAGTTGGAAGCAACCTGAGGAAGTAGGTTTGTCTATGGCTCAGGGTGAAGCCATTCAAACTTTTAATCAAAGTTACACTCCGGTTAGTTACCAAGAATTTTTAGCCTGCCAAGAAATCAAAGTGGTTCTCAGAAACAGTAAAACTTATCCACAGCTCTTACTCCAGATTGCCGATCCACCCCCAGTTCTGTTTTATAAAGGTCGTCCTGAGCTCTTGAATATGCCCATGATCGGTGTGGTTGGTACCCGTCATGTTACGCAATATGGTGAGTTAGTGACTAAGAAAATTACTCGGGAGTTAGTAGCAGATGGTTGGTCAATTGTCTCAGGTTTTATGTATGGGGTAGACGTGATTGCTCATCAAACGGCGGCGGCTAAAGGTTCCACAATCGGTGTTTTAGGTTTCGGCTTTGACCATCTTTTCCCGCACTCTCACCAACCTTTATTTGACGAATTGTTAACTCAGGGACATTGTTTTGTGACAGAGTATGCACCCCATGTTCAAGCTAAAGCCGGACTTTTTCCGCGTCGCAATCGTTTAATAGCGGGCATGTCCCAGGGCGTGATTGTGACTGAAGCTGCTGATCAAAGTGGGAGTTTAATTACGGCTGAATACGCAGTCGAATATGGCCGTTCGGTGTATGCAGTACCTGGTCCCATTACGAGTCCTTTTTCGAACGGCACGCGTGCCTTATTAAATTTGGGGGCGGTTTGTATTTGTGCTGGTAAAGAAATTACTGAAGACCAACAACTACAAGGTCAAAGCTTGCCAACTATTCAGCAGGTCTCAGCCGCAGCTCACCGTATTTTAAAGTTGCTGCAACAGAAAAAAACTACCAGTTCTGAGTTAGAAAAACAGCTCAACTGGCCACTCTCAATAGTCTTATCGGAACTAACGCAACTAGAAATTCAAGGGAAAATCTGCCGGGTAGGGGAGCAGTGGCAGGTAAATAAATAATCGCCAATTTGCTAACTGTGTGTACAATATAAGCTTGCGTCGGTGTGGCGCGGGATACTTATGAACCTATTTCAAAACTCTGATCAGCTTTCTTTCGTACCTATTTGGTCATTTGTCGATGTTTTATCCTCCTCAAGTAGCAGTGGCTACTATCGTCGTCTAGAAACACCGAAAATGCCTCAAATAGCTCCAAAATTAATAATAATTAGAGTTTTGAAATAGGTTCGATATGGATTTAGTCATTGTTGAATCACCTACCAAAGCTCGGAAACTCTCAGAGTATTTAAGTAAAGATTTTGTAGTTCAAGCCTCAGTCGGACATGTTCGCGATTTGCCAAAAAATAAGTTGGGAATTGATCTAGATAAAGACTTTGAGCCAACTTACGAAGTTGATCCTGATAAAAAAACCGTAGTTAAAACTTTGACTGACTTAGCTGCCAAAGCTAACAAAGTCTATTTAGCTACTGACCCTGACCGTGAAGGTGAAGCCATTGCTTGGCATTTGGCTGAGATTCTGCAAAACAGCAAACAAAAAATTACGGCCAGTAAGTTTCATCGATCCACTTTTCACGAAATTACCAAACCAGCAGTTTTGGCTGCCATTGCTGAACCCGCTGAAATTAGTGTGGAGTTGGTCAATGCCCAACAAGCTCGTCGGGTGGTAGATCGTTTAGTGGGTTATCAAGTTTCACCCGTGTTATGGAAGAAAATTCGCCGCGGATTATCAGCCGGTCGAGTCCAATCGGTAGCTCTACGCTTGATTGTCGAGCGGGAACGGGAGATTGCGGCTTTTAAACCAGAAGAGTACTGGGAAGTCGATGTGTTATTAAACACAGATCAACAGGGAACGGTGAAAGCCAAGTTGGCGGATTTACTAGGGGGCAAAAAAGTTTTAC
>CAZVUJ010000208.1:0-2123 GCA_964630135.1 uncultured Pseudomonadales bacterium
CACGTGCTGAGCTTTGGAGTCCAAGAGGCTAGCAAAATCTGCCGAGCGATCAAGGCCTTCGTCGAGTTTATTGATTACTCCAATGAGAGGAAGACCAACCTTTTCCAGGGCGTGCAAGACTGTTTCATCTTCCCGGCCCCAACTCCTGGTTTGATCAACCATAAACACGGCGATGTCAGCGTGTTTCAAGGTCGCAAGGGCCACCGAGTTAAATGAGGCGGCTTGCGAGCGACTCAAAAACAAGCCCGGTGTGTCGAACAAAAAGAGTTGGCCTCGCTCGTCGTTATAGACGGCTTCCACCATCGAGCGGGTAGTTTGCGGTTTAGCCGAAACAATTGACACTTTTTTTTGCAAGATTGTATTGAGCAGGGTTGACTTGCCCACGTTGGGCCGGCCAACCAGAGCCACCTTGCCCACTTTGAGATGTACAGGAGTTTTTTTCATCTATTGCATTATACCTTGGCACCCCGTATAAAGCTGCACTCTTCGCGAGAAGGAACTGGAGATGAGGGCGGTATATCCAGGCGAGTGTAGGAATGAGGATGCTTAACTATGAAGCGTTTAATAATATGATAGGCATCCAGATCAAACAACGTGGGATCAATCTCGGTGGTACTCAAGATTTCCCCGCTGTCAGACAGTTTTCCCACATAGAGCCAGCGATCGATAACATGCACTGCTGCTTGGTCAGTTGCTGGATTATACTCACGTATGGCTATAGCTGCCTCAAACGGCCAGGAAGCAACTTTGAGGTGGGAAAACGCTTGCACTGCCCGGGCATTGTGAAATGCCACTGGTTCAAGTCCAGCGCACACACCTTTGCACTGCTCCAAGTGATAAGCAAAGCAGGGGCCACTGCCGGATTCAAGCTTAAGCAATTTGCGACACAAACCGTGCTCCTTGATGACTTGAGTGATAGTCGTATCGGCTTGTTTTTTGGTGCGAAAGGCGAGCCAATGAGTGTTGGGTGCCTGAGGATTCCAATTGGTATGGGTTTTGAGCGTCAACACGCCTGTATCAGTGGGGGAGAGGGCCAGCCAATGCAAACGTTGGTTTTTGCGCAAACGGCGGTTGAAGATGGGCAACAGTTTTTTGATCATCTGGCTTTCAGTGAGCAGTGCATCGAATTCTCCGGCAGTGGTGATGGCTTCAATCTGGTGAGTTTCTTGCTTGAGCCGCAGCTCCCGGCTCGAGTGCAGGTCAGCATAGAAATGTGAGAGCACGCGTTGTTTGATGTTGATACTCTTGCCCACATACAAGGGCGCACCGTGTTCATCGTAAAAAATATAGACTCCCGGGCAGTGGGGCAGCGCCTCAATATCCTGTTTTGATACGTGCTCGGGAAAACTGTTGCTGCGGGTTAATTCTTGGATTGTTCTTGCCACTACCTCTAGGCCAAATGCTTGAGTCAAATGTTGCACCAGTTGCCAGATAACGCGGGCATCAGCCAGCGCGCGGTGACGTTGAGCACACGCGAAGCCATGGCGCGCAATAACGCTATCGAGTGAGTGGCTAGCATACTGGGGATAAAAACGCCGGGAGAGCTTGACAGAGCAGACGTGCAGAGTGTGAAAGGGCACGTGCAGTCGTTCAAATTCAGCCTTGATAAAACTATAATCAAAGCGGGCATTGTGCGCCACAAAGATAGACCCCTCAAGAAGCTGCAACAAGTGATCCGCTACCTCCGCAAAAGTAGGCTGATGGGTGAGCATGTCAGGAGTGATGCCGGAAAAGTGAGTGATCTCGGACGGCAACCAGGTTTGGGGGTTGATGAGTTGTTGCCACTCTCGCACCACCCCGCTGTTTTCCACGCGCACTATACCAATCTCAATAATTCGAGATGCTTGCGCTCGACCGCCCGTCGTTTCGATATCAACAAAGCATAACGGTTTCTCAAACATGGTTGTAGTCTTGGGCATGGGATATAGATATACCACACCTTTGGGTTTTGTTTGAATGGGAGAAAAGGCATTACCACCATGGTGTGCATGAGAAGGGTTGGCGTAGAGACGTGGCATGCCACGTCTCAATAATCAAGACGTTGCAGTGCAACGTCTCTATGTGAAGCTACTTCAGTCCGAAGGGAGCGAGGGCAGTATTAAACCGCTGAATTCGGGCATCAG
>CAZVUJ010000209.1:0-2122 GCA_964630135.1 uncultured Pseudomonadales bacterium
GGCTGACTTGCGAGTGGACCAAAAAACATTTGCCGTGACTCGAGCTGGCAAGGCCATCAACTTAAGTGCCAAAGAATATTCTCTGCTCGAATATTTGATGCGCGAGCCCAGCGCGATTGTGAGTAAATCAACCCTGCTTGATCACGTATGGGGTGGGGAGGTAGATCTGTTTTCCAATGTGGTAGACGTCTACGTGGGCTATCTGCGCAAGAAATTAAATAGGCCTTTTCCCCAAAGCCCTCCTCTTATCGAAACAATCAAAGGCATGGGCTATCGCCTTATGCCTCAGGGAAAGAACCATGTTTAAGCGCTTGTCTCAAGCTCCTTTTGTGCGTGCCCGGCTGCGCCTAACTGCCTGGTATGTAGTCACAGCCTTGGTGATGATTCTGGCGTTTGATGTGCTTATTATTCGGGCTGAACAAACCTCCTATTTGCGCGTTAAGCGGGTGGGTTTGGGAGCCGAATTCACCGGTCCCTCTTTGATTGAATTCGAAGAACAATTCGGCCACTTTAGCCAAGGGTTTAAACAGCGCTTGGCTTTGTTTAGCGGAGTCATGGTAGGGCTATCGACCGTGGTGGGGTATTTTTTGAGTGGCAAAGCCCTGCAACCCATCCAGGCAATGTTTGACAAACAACAAGCCTTTGCGGCCGATGTGTCCCATGAGCTGCGCACCCCGCTAACCAGCATCATGCTCTCCATTGACCACTTTAAGTTGACGCAACCAGTACGTCATACAGCCACACTTACCTTGCTGGATAGTATTCAGGAAGAAGCTGCCCGGATGAAGCATATTGCCCAAGGCTTGCTGTTGCTTGTGCGCCAAGAAACGGAGTCGCCGGAACCCCTCCAACCCGTGGGGTTGGCCGACATTGCCCGGCGTGCTCTCATTCAGATGCAGCCCATCGCCCTGTCTAAACAGCAAACCCTGGTAGGGGACAACCTCGATGAGAAAATTCGCGCTCAGGGCAGCGAAACCGCATTACTTCAGGTCCTCCTTATCCTGCTGGATAATGCCATTAAGTATTCGCCCGCTGGGGCAACTACCACGCTGGCGCTGAGCGCGACCAAAAAAATCGCTCGCTTGCACATCACTGACCAAGGTGTAGGGGTAGCACCAGGCGAGGTGCGAGCAATTTTTAAGCGGTTTTACCGTGGCCGCAAGCCAGGTAATGCTCACTCAGCTGGCTCGGGTTTGGGCTTAGCCATTGCCCAAGAAATTGTCTCAAGGCACCAAGGCACGATTCGGGCTAAGCGCCTGAATCTGGGGATGCAGTTTGTGGTGGCTTTACCACGCTTAGCTGCTGCTTAAAGAGCATGTAAGGAGAGTGAATCACCCATAACAGAGAGTATGACAAGCCTCTAGTAAGCACATTGATAATAGAGAGATCATCCCTTTAATCGGATACCAGCGGATTAATTGGAGTTAAAATTCCCTAGTGATTTTTACAAAAAGATACTATAGTATGGACTATAATTGCACGTTTGTTTAAAAGTGAGCGTGTAGTGTTATCAAGTACTTATTCTGCCCACACATTAGTTTAAGCGACATTGAAAAGGAGTTTTGGTATGCAAAATAAACAATGGTTACTTGGCGCTGCGGTCGTAGTGGCACTCTTGGGTCTGGTGTTTTGGCGCAGCCGGCAGGCGCGCAATGATCTTGCTCAAACCACTGTTGAACCCACTCAGGCGTTGGAACAACGGGTGAATGAATTTTTGCAAGAGCGCAATATCACTCTGCCTGAGGGAGCCGAGCGCGTGAACCTTGAGAGCAAGGGTGCCGGCAACGAAACTGGCGTGGTGTCAGTGCAGAAACAGGAGACAGCGACTGAGCTGAGTGTCATTGCCGGTTTGCCTGAAGTGTCTGAGGGCACCTATCAAGCTAAGCTTATCGACACTGATGCAGGCGATCAAAAAGCGCTTGACATCACCTTGGGTAGCCTCCACCTCAATAAAGGCGGGTATCTGTTGGATACGAGTGTGTCGCAGGATGTGGCTGATTTTGAGGTGATTCAGGTGGTCAAGGGTGATCAAGTCCTCTTAGAGGGGAAACTTAAGTAATCTTGCTTCCAGGTTATTCTTGCAATTTGCCTCTGGTATGCTATAGTGAGTCAAGTACCAGGC
>CAZVUJ010000210.1:0-2111 GCA_964630135.1 uncultured Pseudomonadales bacterium
CACGGAAATGGGCGTGTTGTTAATTCGAATTCTTCGTGAGTATTAAACTGTCGGTTCAATTCCTTATCCGGAGTAGACGTATCCAAGTTGCCTGGCTTCAGGCATAAACAGCTCGAATAGACTGACCAGGTCTGATATGATTTGGTTCCAATCCCAAACCCTTTGGGTCACAAAAATTTAAGAATCCTCTATTACATTCCAGCGAAGTAATAGGGGATTTTTTTATGGCTCACTATACCACAGGTGTGCACCGCATTCGTGGGGTGCAATTGAAAATAAACTGAAGCTTGGTGAGATCCCCTCATGCGGGCTGTGCAACAAAAAAAGGGGCGCTGTATTTATCTAGCCCCTTTTTATATTGGCTGAGTACCGTTTATCTATTCTTCAACAATCAAGGTGCCAACTTGCCCCTGAGCACGGTGTTGGCCAACTGAGCAGTAATATTCAAATTCTCCGACTGTATCGGCGGTGAATGTGACTTCGTTGGTTTCGCCCGATTTGGTAATCGGCATTTTAACGTCGAGTTCGTCAATCACAAAATCATGCATCATATCCACACTCTTGAGGACAATTTTTACCGTTTCGCCTTTTTTGACCCGGATTTCATTCGGTTTATAGTAGAAACTGCCGCCCTCGACTTCGATAACAGTTATGCCGTCTTCGGTGGCGGATTGACTGGATTCGACTTCGTCAGTGATCAGAGTCGATTCATCGCTTTGAGAAGCGCTTGTTTCAGGAGCAGGGGTTGGCTCTGGTGTAGACGACGAGCAACCAGCGAGCACTACTGCCGGAACGATAAGGGCCATTAATGCCTGGCGTAATCCAAATAGACTGGATGGTATTGTTTTCATGAGTTTCACCTCCTTCGATAATAGTTTGGCCATAGTAGCAGACCTCACTCGGTTTGAGTAGCCCCTTTTACCTGTTGATCGAAAAAAGTAATCGATCGCTGCATGGCAGTCGAGAACGATTGAGATAGATTATGATCGTCGCCTTCATACAGATACGACTCTACTTCTTTCCCCGCCGAGCGCATTTGTTGCTCCAAAGTTTGCGAGAACTCATGGGGCACTGAAGCGTCTGCCGTGCCATGATGCAATTGCAAGGGGCCGGAAATGTCGCTTAGAAAAGCATTGGCGGAAATCGAATCCCAGGCCGCTTTATTGTGCTCGGGTGTGCCAAAAAGCTGCGTGAGTTCGTCACGCCAGCGCCGTCTCCCTGCTTGAGTGATGGCGGGAGTTGGCCGGTTGCTCCTGCGCCAGCTGGTAAGCAGGTCAGGATATGAGGCCACAACCCCGGCCCAAATCACGCCGGCTTTGATGTTGGGGTTAACCACCATGGCGCGCATGGTAATATGACCGCCCATGCTGTGGCCCCACATGCCAATGCGGTTCACATCAACATCAGGATGTTTTGCTATGGACGAGAACGCATTCAGCACATCAATCGTGTAATCATTCGATCCATATGCACCAGACGGCTCGCCTTCAGAGTTTCCATGGCCACGGTAATCGGGGCGGAAAAGCACGTAACCATTTCTGGAAAAACCGTCGGTATAGGCAATGTAGCGCTCGGTGGTGCGGTATTGATCGGGAGGAATATAGCCATGATTGAAAATAATTGCCGGCCAGCCGGATTCTGGTTTTTTACCATGAGGAATCGTTAACAAGCCATATTGTTTTAAGCCCTCAGATTGATAGGAGGCAATGAAGCGCGCATAGTTGGAGCCGGGGGCAAGGGTTTGCTCGATGATCAGTTCACTGCCTGGGTATTCACCTTGGCGCAGTGAGGCAATGCTAAGGGGATGAAGTTCTTGAGCTGGGCCACCTAAATCTTCGTTAGGTTGTGCGGATGAAACCCTTTGCTTGTTTTCCAGAGGGTTTAGATTAATAATGGGTGATCTGGTTTGGGCGAAGTAGATGCCAAAACTTAAGAAACCGACGATCACCAGAGCAATGAGTATGCGGGAGTTTTTTGACATTTGGAGCATCCTATCATCATATCGATCAAAACTAAAAAGGTAGTTTAGGGCAACTTTAACTATTATTTTTCTACCAGTTCGCTGGTATAGTTTGCCGCTTCTTGGGCCGCCTTCCAATCTTTCTTAAAGG
>CAZVUJ010000211.1:0-2107 GCA_964630135.1 uncultured Pseudomonadales bacterium
CTTTGGTTTGATGCTCGCGAGATACTTTGGCAACTAGACGGCTCAGGTTATACTCAAGTTGAGCCGCATCCTCAATAAAATCAATTACTTCGGTTTTGTCGCCGTAGCGAACTTCTAATCCCAAATTTCCCTGTTGAATTTGAATGCTATTGCCACCCAATTGATTAAAGTTAACCAGGCGAATTCCTTTGCTCGTGGCTTCTTGCTGTTCCTGAGGGGTGCTTACTAGCTTAGTGACGACTGCCACTTTATCGCCACCATAGCGCTTGAAGTCTTTTAGGCGATCGGTTGTTTCTCTCAAGGTCACCTGCATGGGTCCGGGCAAATTACTCGACGTGTACAAGGTGATATTCACCTGATCTTTGAGGGTTGTAAGGAGTTGCTGCGTGCCCTTACTAACCGAAAATCTTTGGTCTGCCGTAGCATCCAAGCGAAGCGGTTGAGAATAGAGCACTATATTCGCCAAAACTCCCACTCCCCCAACGAGCAGCAGAACAACAAAGAGTTTTCTTTTTTCAGATGGTTGATCGGCAAATTTTTGCTCTGACACCTTGAGCACGGCCGCAGTCAGGGCAACAGCGATGAAGGTGAAGAAGTAGGCAATATCTCTGAGATCTAAAATTCCCCGGCTAATATTGTTCACATGATTGAGAATTGCCAGCTCATTGACAATCTGACCCAAGAGACCGGGAAGCATAAGAACCACAAATTGCATCCCCATGAGGATAAAGCCAAAGCTCACGGCCGCGCCTAATAAAAAGCTGCCCACCGATTGCTTGACATAGGTCGAAGCTGTGAGTCCAATAGCCAAAAAGGTGATGCCGACTAAGAGAGAAGCAAGATATTGACTGGCAATTAAGCCCCAATCGGCATGAGAAAATAAGGCTATGGTCAGGGGCAAGCTGATGGTAGCGGCGAGAAACAGCAGGTAAAATAAACACGTGCCCAAGTATTTCCCCAGAACTATCTGCCACTCGGATAAAGGATGAGCCATCAGTAAATCAAGCGTGCCCTTGCGCTGCTCATCGGAAAATAAGCGCATGGTGAGAGCCGGGGCAATCACGACTAAAAACCAGGGCAACAATTCAATAAACGGTCTTAAATTGGCATCACCCAACACTAACGCCGTGCGCAAAAAGAGAAAATTGCTGATCAACAGAAAGGTGACGATCACCACATATGCCAGGGGTGAATTGATGTAGGCAAAGAATTCTCTTTTAATGAGTCCGGCTAATCGCTGCATCTTATTGCTCCGTTAACTCGCTAAATACGTCTTCTAATTGTCTCTCGAGCGATCTCATTTCCAGCAACACCCACTGGTGTTTAACACACTGGGCAAAGATGGTTTCCCGGATATCACCGCCACGCTTGACGGTTAAGTGATACCGATGCGCGCCTTGCTTAGCGACTTTCAAAACTCCCTTTATCTCTTGCAAGCCTTTACTCACGCCCGTGCCTTTTATTTCCACTAATAATTCTTTAGCACTTGTATTGGTGCTCACGAGATTCTCGGGAGTATCGTCACCAACAACTCTGCCTTTATGCACGATTATGATGCGGTCGGCCAAGTGAGTGATCTCACCCAACACATGCGAAGACACAATGACAGTGCGGCCCTTGCGCAATTTAGCCAGTAACGCTTGAATATCGCGGCGTTGATTGGGGTCTAATCCTTCCGTAGGCTCATCCAGCAGTAAAATATTCGGCTTATTCATGATGGCCTGAGCCAAACCAACTCGTTGGCGATACCCCTTGGACAGCTCCCCAATGAAGCGGTAGTAGACATCGGCAATGTCAGTGCTCTCAAGGGCAAATGCAATTGCTTCGGGCAATTCGGTCGTACTCAAGCCCTTCATCCGGCCCCAAAATTGCAAATGCTCCTCAACGGTTAAATCGTCATACAGCGGGTTATCCTCGGGCAAATAGCCGATTTGACGTTTTAGTTCCATCGAGTTTTCCAGGTGATTGAGGCCGTTAACGGAAATTGCGCCCTGCGAAGGTGGTAAAACCCCGGCAATCATGCGAATCGTGGTGGTTTTGCCGGCACCATTGGGTCCCAAGAGCCCCACAATTTCACCCGGCTTAATGGTCAAGCTGATATCCTCAA
>CAZVUJ010000212.1:0-2100 GCA_964630135.1 uncultured Pseudomonadales bacterium
GGCCGATCGCAGCGTCCAATGCTCGCGGGATTGAGACGCATGACCCTCTTGGTTAAAAACCGTTATGACCGCATCAAACGCCTGGTTCATCACCTGTTCTAGCTTCACAAAGACCTCGTCCTTAGTCCAGGCATAGCCTTGCAAATTTTGCACCCATTCAAAATAACTGGTGGTCACCCCGCCGGCATTGGCCAACACGTCCGGTACGATCCGCACCCCTTTGCGGTGCAAGATATGCTCGGCTTCCGGAGTGGTCGGGCCATTGGCGAGCTCAACAATCGTTTTGGCTTTAATCCGAGGCGCATTGTCTTTGGTAATGGCTCCTTCCAGGGCAGCCGGCACGAGGATATCCACGTCCAGCGCCAGCAGCTCATCGTTGGAGATACGCCGGCCTTTTTTCAGATCACACACTTCCCCGACACAATAGCACCCGGCCAAATGGCCTTTTTGGTTTTTGCAAGCCAGGGTCTGAGAAGGGTCAAGACCTTCGGGAACATAGACCGCCCCCTTGCTGTCAGCCACCGCCACCACTTTGAACCCCGCCTGATGCGCAAAATAGGCAAACCAATACCCCACATTCCCAAACCCCTGGATCGCCAGGGTCGTGTATTGTTTTTGCAATGACAGCCAGTGGGCAACTTTTTCCAAAATGTAATAGCCGCCTAAACCGGTGGCTTCCTCCCGTCCGAGCGATCCCCCCAACAAGATAGGTTTACCCGTAAATGTCCCCGGAGCTTTATGCCCTTTTATCCGCTCAAACTCATCCAGCATCCAAGCCATCACCTGCGCATTGGTATTAACATCCGGTGCCGGCACGTCTATTTTTTCCCCAATCTGCTCAGCTATCCAGGCAGCATATGCCCTGCTCAGTTGTTCCAGCTCTGTGTGCGATAAGGTTTTGGGGTCAACAATCACCCCACCCTTTGCCCCACCATACGGAATGCCCACCACCGCACATTTCCAGGTCATCCACATGGAAAGCGCACGCACTTCGTCCTTGGAAACCTGAGGATGAAACCGAATGCCTCCCTTATAAGGGCCCAGCGCGTTGTTGTGCTGCGACCGGTAGGCTTGATAGGATTTCTCACTGCCATCATCGCCCCGAATCTTCAACTCACCCTCATGCAAAGCATCCACTGTGGTTAAACGGGAAAAATATGGTTCCGAAATGGCAACATAGGCACGAATATCGTTCAATTGTTCCAGTGCTTGCTTCCAAGGATTTTGCATGCGTAACCTCCCCATGTACGTCACTAACATTACCGTGCAGCCACCATAGCAGGATTTGCTCGGTTTGGGAAGTATGCATGATGCTTAAAGAGATAACGTTTAGAACCCGATCTCTCTATAGCAAGCACGTTTAATTTTTAAGTGTTTTGCCGGCCAACCAGACAGAATTCACAATCACCCCAAAGATCAGAGTAAACAGCAAGAGTTCCCAAGAAGTCAGCACCGCCACCCCATCATTGATGACCCGCAGTGGCTGGGTGAAGACGTGCCACGAGTTGGTGCGCATGACCCGGCCCATCACTACCCCAAAGGCAATGAGGAAATTAAGCAAGACAAAGACTCTCTCCGGATGACGCATCATGGAGAAACGCAGCAGCGCTACGTCTTTTCTCGACTGCCAAAAGACAGATGATCTCATCCACTCTAGCAAGCCTGCCTCAAAAACGCGCATGCTCTTGAGATAGGTATAACACGCTATCCCTATCAATACCGCATACTGCACCAGGAGAACCGGTTGCAGCGCCTCCCCTACCCGACTCCATTGTTCAAAAAGATGTTTAAGGTCCGTGAACAAATAAACCGTGTTAGGCAAAAAAAGGAGCCACAGCAGCGCCCAGACAGCCTTATGAAATGACTTGATCGCTCGAGAGAAATAGATAGCAAACAGCCATCCCAAGACAGCTAAAAAGACGTTCCAACTCATCCACACCAAATTATCGAGAAGTAGTTGCATAGTGAAAGCGTCTAAAGTGCCCCACGCAGGTAATTTCTTGAAGTTATCCCCCTCGCCACGCAGGGCTTATTGTAGTCCATGTGTCAAATTGATGTTCTGGCGGGGTACATCGGTAACACATTGAAGTAATGGTGGTG
>CAZVUJ010000213.1:0-2092 GCA_964630135.1 uncultured Pseudomonadales bacterium
CTCATACCGTGCCGGAGATGATTGCCACTCAAGGAGTGATTCAAGGTGGTCGGCATCAGTTTGATGTGTGGAAGCATTGTTTGGAAAGTTTGCGGGAGTGTCCGAGTGTTGATCCAATCGTGCGTTTGGCCACGTGGTTGCATGACGTGGGCAAACCCAGAACACAAAAGTTTGAGGGGCCACGGGGAGTGACCTTTTATGGGCATGAAGTGGTGGGGGCGCGCATGGCACGAGATATTGCCCGGCGTTTGCGCTTACCCAATAAAGACATCGATCGGATCTTTACCCTGGTGCGCTGGCATATGTTTACCTATTCCCCGGAAATGACTGATGCAGCGGTGCGCCGGTTTATTCGCCGAGTGGGTCGTGAAAATATCAATGACATGATCATGGTGCGCATCGGGGATCGCAAGGGTGGCGGCAGTAAAGCTACTTCCTGGCGCTTGCGCGAATTGCAGCAGCGGATTGGTGAAAACCTCTATGAACCCATGAGTCTTAAAGATTTGGCTATCAACGGAAATGATCTTATGGCTAGTTTGGACTTAGCACCCGGAAAGAAAATAGGCGAAATTTTAAGTGCGTTGTTCGAAGAGGTAATTGAAGACCCAGAGCGGAATAATGCGGTTTATTTGCTAGAGAGAGCCAAGGAATTGCTTTAAATTCAGTTTAAACAGGACTTACGCCCTGCACTTGTCATTCCGGTAAAGGCTCCGCCAGTTGGCGGAAGCCTTATCCGGAATCTATATACAAATAACCTGGATTCCCGCTTAAAGCGGGAATGACACTGCGTAACACCTGACTTGAATTATTTCTTACCAGCTTTTTTGCTCATTAGTTTGTCCCACAGGATGAGAAGTGGCGCGGCGGTGAAGGTGCTGGAATAGGTGCCGGTGATTGTCCCAATAAGCAGCGCAAACACAAACCATTTGGTGGTTTCGCCACCCATAAGCCAAAGGGCTAAGAGCATAAAAATAATCGTCATCGAGTTGTTGACTGAGCGTGACAGCGTTTCGATGACGGCTTTGTTGACAAGCGTGGCATAGGGGATTTTATGATATTTTTTGGTGAGTTCGCGGATGCGGTCATAGACGACAATGGTATCGTGAACTGAAAATGACAAGGTGGTTAGCACAGCCGTAACAAACAAGGTGTCGACTTCGATGCCTGCATATTTCCCCAGAATGGCGAAAGTTCCCAGTAAGATGAGGGTATCGTGGAGCATGGCCAGCACCGCACACACACCGTATTTTATTTGCTTAAAGCGGTAGGCGATGTACAGCAAGATGCTACCGGCTGCCAAGAAAGCTGCCGTATAGGTTTTGCGCAGCAACTCTTTGCCCAAGATCGGCCCAACCGTTTCGAATCGTCGCTCGGTGACTAAACCCGAAGCAGTGGCGGACTGGGTAGCATCTGGAGGCAGCAAGCTAGCGGCCACCGAAGCCAATTTTTCTTTGATGAGTTCGTTTTGGTCTTTGGTGATACTTTGTGAGCGCACCACCACGCCGTTGTCTGATGTGGGTTGCACGGCCATGACGGCAACGTTTTCGGGATAAGCGCTCTTAATCGTTTCTGAATCAGGGGTAGTGGGTGTGTTGAAGGCCAGTTCAACCAGCGTGCCGCCAGTGAAATCAATCGAGGGCTTGAAACCAAACAGGAGGAGAGCCATAATCCCGGGAATAACCACAGCCAGGGACAAGCCAAAGTAGAGGGGAATCAAGCGCATGAGATTAAGTGGTTGATGAGAGGAAGTCATACAGTATCAGGCCTTAGCCATGTTGGGTTTATAAAATAGGCGCATCAGTGTCCGGGTGACAATGATTCCCGTGAATAAGCTGATGGCGATTCCCAACGACAGGGTCAGGGCAAAGCCGCGCACCATGCCGGAGGAATTTAAGAATGACCAATCCAGGGGATTAAAAAGGATAAAGGCGGTGATAAGGGTGGCAATATTGGCATCCTTGATGCTATCCCAGGCTCGGCCAAAGGCCAATTCCATTGCCACCTCAAACCGTTTGCCCAGGCGTAATTCTTCTTTCAATCTCTCGAAAATCAAAATATTAGAGTCGACGGCCATGCCAACTGAGAGAATAAA
>CAZVUJ010000214.1:0-2087 GCA_964630135.1 uncultured Pseudomonadales bacterium
AGCTTGTCAGCTGGGGGAAAGGGCTCGATACCCCAGTGAGTTATATTGATAAAACCTTGTCGGGTATACTCATCAATTAGATATTTTTCGAGGCGACGTCCTGAACCAATACCCACATAGGCAATTTTGATGGGTTGGGATGGATCAAGTCTGCCTTCTTTGATGGATGCATCGATAGCTTGTTGGTAGCGGGGAAGTTCGACCTCAACATCGACGGTGGTGCGGGTGGTATCAGTGGCGATTTGTTCATATAACTGGTAGAAATCTGCGGTTAATTCAGGCACGTGGCCAGCATAGGCAGCCGACGTTTGATTAGCAGCGGTGGTGTGCATCCAGAGATTGATGGCGCTTCCTAGTAGGCGTTTGGTGTCAGGATGATTGGAATCGAGACCGGCAAAAATAGTATTGATACTTTCTAGAGGAAACTTACATTTTTTGGCTAATTCACCAGATGAATCTTGGAGGATTTGATTAAGAAGTAGATGAATGTCGATAATCTGTTCAAGGGCAGCAGCATGTTTTTCGAGTTGACTTTCTTTGTGTAGTTTTAGGCTGAGATTAAGAATAGATTTGCTGCGGTCGAGAATGAGGTCAGCAAATGCGTTTCGGGTAGAGCGGTCAGTACCCATGTGGTATGACTTTTCCCAGAAAGTGGCACTCATGTCGGCATATGCTTCTAGGACTAAGGAAGCGATAATGGGAGTATGGGCATGTTGAGTGAAGTCAAGAAGGTCGTCGATGGTGTTGCCGCTGCCAGCTTCGGCTGAAAGGAGTAAGCAGCCAAATAAGTTAGTTGATTCGATGAATTCATCTAAGATTTGGATTTTTTCTGGTTGATGAGTATGACCATAACGCCAATATTGGAAGATGACGAGTGGGGACAAGAGAGAAGCATGACGATTCTGGGTGAGGTTTGTTAATTTATCCTGAACTTGATGATAATCTTGAGTGAACTGAGCTAATTCTTGAGCAGTGGGGTAAGTATCGGGTGGGTGGCGAAACAACACGTGTTCCAGGAGATAAACGCGCGGAGTGGTAGGGAATGAAGCCTGATAATTGCGAGGGTCGGTGTCAATAAAACCCAAGATATGACCTTGATTGTCAACGACAGCATGGAGTCCAAATTGGAGTTCTTTAAGGGTTTTGGCAGCGCTTAGTTGTGGGGGCACATTAAATGATTGTTCGTAGTAAGTGAAGCTGTTATCAGGAGTGACAACAATATCTTGTTGGCGCAGCTCAGGTCGAGCGAGAACTTCGTCGGTGAGTTGAATTGCGTTTTTACTACGATTTCTGAAGCGAGTACGGAGATAGCCTTTGGTAAGCTCTCTGCCAAGAGGAGTGGAGAGGGCGGTATCGATGGTTTGCGTAATTTGGTTTTCGCTATGAGTAAATAGTCCGCGTAAACCAGTACCAAGTTGATTACCGAATTGGTTGAGTGCCTGAGTAACCTGAGGATCCTGCGCGTAACGACAAAACAAAGTGTCCAGTGACAAGATGGACGCCAGTTCTGAATGCTCTGGATTCAGACTCGCTAAAAGTGCATCAGAGGCAGCATCCCAATAAAAATCTGAGGGGTTACCTAGCGGATTCCATTTGTCTTGCGATCGGATGCCTTGATGAATGGCTTGAAAAACTTGTGTTTGTAGGTCGATATTGTCACCAGCAATGTCCAAAGCTCTTTTGGCGGCGTTAAATAGAACAGTTTGAGTCAGGGGTAGCATGGTTTGGGCTTCAGGCTGATTGGAAAGAAATGCGCCTGCCCGAACAGGTAGTTGTGAATCCCAATATCTCTCCAGATCATGATAGTTCAGGATATGATTGGGAGAATCCTGAGCAGTAGTATGAAGGCGAGATAGAGTTGCTTGATGCCAATTTTCATAGTGTGCCTGAATTTCCTCTGGAATCATCGGCGGAATCAGAGAAGTTGTCAGTAACTGGAAATCGACTTCATCGGGATGACTGAGGATGAAGGTGAGGCTGTCGAGGAATTGTCCTTTATTAGTTTCGTCTAGAGAAGAATCATCTTCACGGTCACTCTCTGTCGTTAGCAGAGAGAAGAGGAATTCTGTATCGAGTTGTGAGATAGC
>CAZVUJ010000215.1:0-2084 GCA_964630135.1 uncultured Pseudomonadales bacterium
AATCTGATCCAGCGCATGGATCACCACCACACCTACTATAGCGGTAGCGCGAAGTGCATCGAGATAAAAAAATCTCGGGGAAGGTTTATCAGAATTAATTATTTGAGGTTGCATTATTATTTATTTCTTTTCGAATTCAAATAATTAAAGCCATAAAAACTGGCAATAAACGTCGTGATAGGCACAGCAATAACGACGCCAATGCTCCCCGCCAATGTAGCCACGATTTCTTCCGCTATCATAGAATAATTTATAACCGTACTGAATGAGTGGTTGGGATCGAGATTAAAAAGCATAAGTAAGGGTAGTGATCCACCCACATACACCAGAATAAGGGTATTAACTAAGGAAGCAATGTGATCGTGTCCCACATGCATCGCCCGTTTAAATAATTGAAGTGAAGAAATTTTGGGGTTAAGTGACTTAAGTTCTTGCACCACCGATGCTTGTGAAATGGTAATATCATCCAGCACGCCTAAGGTGCCCACAATAATGCCGGCTAACAACAGCCCGGCCATGTTCAATTGGCCGTCTTGCAGAAATTGCAAAAAGGCAGCCTCCTCAGACCCAAAGCCGGTCAACCGAGTAGCTTTCAAAAAAATGGTCGCCAACATGGCGGTGATCCCCAGCGAAATCGTGGTGCCAATCATGGCAATAAGGGTTTTGCGGTTCAAGCCGTGAGAAATGGAAAAGGTTACAAAAATAATTGCTGCGGCACTCACTAAAGCAACCAGAATTGGCTCGTATCCACGCTGAATAAGCGGCAGCAAAAACACAAACATAATAAAAAACGAGCTCGCCAAACCGATAAGCGAGGCAAGACCATGCTTGCGGCCAATAGCGATAACCAAACCTGCAAAAATCACAAACAACAGCAACAGAGAGTCGCGCCGGACAAAATCGATAACATATAAACTTTGCTGACCTTGAGGGTCAACGCTCAAGCTGACTAAGACTTTATCACCGGTTGTGTAACGAATTTCACCTGGGTTAACAATTTGATTAAAGATCACTTCATATCTTTTGCCTGTTTGTCCGCCTCGCAAACCGTTAACCGCAAGCTTTTGAAAAACAATATTCCGTTGTTGATCGTAGGCTTCTTCTGATTGTTCCAAAATTTCCACAACTTGAGCTTCAAATACTTCTGTTTGTTGCTGATTTTGAGCATAAAGAGGCCGAGGCGCCAAAAAGGCAAGTAAAACAATAATAAAGGTGATACCCATTCGCAGTGGCTGCATGAGGTTATTCTACCGTGTCGGCAGCAAAAATGAGATATTGATTTAAGCGATTAGTGTGACCATCAGCCCAAAATTCACCCACCTGCCGTAGGCCGGGAATGGAGGCATAGGTTTCAATCTCTTGGTCATCAAAAACATGAACGTAGCGCAGGGAAGTGACCTTATTATGCCACGTGAGCAGATAATCTCCCGGCTCAAGTTTGCTCGGGTCAACCCCAGGCACTTTTTTCCACGACACCATTTTGTCCTTAAATCGGGGGTCGGATTCGTAGTGCCACAAGCTTACGGCCATCAGCCCACCTGGTTTAATACGCCTGGCCATTTGTTGCAAGAGCGAAAGACGTAAAGCACGAGAAGGAATATGGTGCAAAAGCGCCAAGAGCACTATGACATCAAATGAGTTTGGTTGAGCTGCTCCACTGTTCTGCTTAGAGACATCCACCTGACGGAAGCTTCTGACATGCCCCTGGTAGAGCTTGTCACGAGCAATGTCTAATAAGGGCTGACTCATATCCCACCCCGTATATGAAATGAGGGGAATATGCTTAGCTATGAGTAAATCTTCAAACCTGCCGTTGCCGCACCCAACATCCAACACCGTTATCGCTCTCTGGGGCAAATATTCCAAGAGAGTATGCCAACCTGCCCAGGCATGGTTTCGGCTGGCGCTGAAGCTGTCGGCTACTTGCGTGTAAAACCGAGTGTTTAGTTGATTAATGCGTTGCACTGTTTGAGTCTGCATGATCGTGTTTACTGACCCACCTACAGTTGTCACGTAAACACTACGGTACTGTCATCCTGATCGCGAGTGAAACTCGAGAGAAGGATCAAGCGATAGCGAAAACA
>CAZVUJ010000216.1:0-2035 GCA_964630135.1 uncultured Pseudomonadales bacterium
CCTGAACTACTGATGATATATTTTGATATTCATAGGTATAGTCTTTTTGCCAAATAGAGTTTGCTTGAGGTAGTGGCCAGAGTACACGTATTCGAGCAGCACCCAACTGCATCACTTGTCCCTGCGACGCGGTAATTACCCTTATGGATGATTTTGATATGTTCTGATAGATATATTTAAACTCTTGCGTGTCATTGCCTACGGGCGTAACCAGTAGTGTTTTTATCGCATACCCTTGCATTATTTCCGCAAATGAACCTATATGATCAATTTCAGGATGTGTAAGAACTACCATCTCCAATTGTCGATCCCAAAAAGGCATGTGTTGGCTTAGACAGCGCATCATTTTATCAGGCTCATTGCCGGTATCCACCACCATTTGGGAAAAACCTTGAGTGATAAGCATTCCATCACCTTGCCCCACATCACACACAACCATCAACGATTGTTGAGCTGGCCATTCCCACACGATCCACGCACAAAGCATACACAGAGAAAGCGCAATCCAATAAGCGGGTTTCATATCCTCATTCGCCTACCAAAGCTGTAATGGAAATAACGGTGATCTACATGACATATTTATGTGCTGTTTCCGATAGATGCATCCTTGTGCCACCAACTTACCAATAACAGCCAGTAACCCACTGCAACCAGCCAGTGCATACCACTCACTGGTATAGAAGCTAAAGGTACTCTACTCCCCAATTCAATACAAATAATAAACAAAGACAACAGCGGATGCGCGATAAAGGCCAACAATGAAGCAAGCGGTTGGCTTACCAAACCAAGCACTGCCATCAACCCTCCCAAAGCCATGAGCGGCGAAACCAGCCACAGCACGAAAGCATTCACTAGTGGCGCAATCAGTGTCGCCTGGCCAAAAACTATAACCGAAAAGGGCAACGTAGCCAGCGATGCCGCCAGAGTGGTGGACAATCCAGTGGCGATGAGCGAACGAGCCATGCTTGGAGTGGGCACTTTGACTGTATTGCCATCCTCGGCGGGCATTAATTTTGTCGTTACTTGCATGAATAATCGCTCTATAGGTGGAGTTCCCCAGATGATTCCCCAAGTAGCGCTGAGTGAAAGCGCAAAAGAAAGGTCGCGCACGAGCCAAGGCTGCACCAAAAGCATCCCCAATGCCGTCACCACTAGAGCATGATCAACTAAATATTCTCTGCCAGTAAATTGAGCGGCATAGGCAATCAAGCCCATAACTGCCGCCCTCACAATGGCAGGATTGCCACCCGCCAGAATCGCGTAAGCTCCCACCAATAAGCTCGCCATCACCACACTCGCTTTGCGCGGCATGACTAAAGTCAGCAGCGACAAGCTCACCAACGTGATAACTGAAACGTTATAGCCAGATGCAGCAATCACATGCATGGTGCCCGTGGTCGAAAGCGCGTCGCTAAATTCTTGCGACAACAGGGCTCGCTCACCGATCACAATACCGGCTAACAAGCCGGCTTGCGGTTGTTCAAGCGAGCGCATAAAAACCAGGTTAACTCGGTCGCGAAGCTGTGCAAGATGCTTCACCGCTCGAGAAAAAGAAACGTAGCCGAAACTCTCTCCTGGAAGAAATGTGACCACCTTGTCAACTACTAATCGAGGTCGAGAAAACCAGCCCGGATACCACGCAGCTTTAAGCCTACCTGAAATTTCCAAGTTATCCCCTGCCTCAATTTGATCGCAATCCGCGATGTGCAACGGGCATTCGATAGTGTAGCCTCGATCGTTCCAGAAAGCGCTAGTATAGCGAAGTTCAGGTTTTGCCAGCACCAAAGTTTCTATACTCACCGTTTCACCGATAGCTTGTTCCGACGGAAGCTCATACAACCACAGCCGCATTCCCACGCTAGCCGCCAAAGCAAAAACGATTGCTACCCGATAATTTACGTTGAGTGGCTTAAAACGTAATGATATCGGCATTGCGATCCAAGACGTTTTGAGGGATATTCGCTTTTGACTTCAACTCATCCAGGGATGCATAAGGCCGATTGGCAATAATCTCTCCCGCTCGAGCGGCACCAAT
>CAZVUJ010000217.1:0-2025 GCA_964630135.1 uncultured Pseudomonadales bacterium
GCCAGATTATAGCTTGGTTTTCTTTTATAGAGTGCAACAGGCACCATTTGAGGCCGCTTATAAAAAAAGACTTCAGGTAATTCTGACTTGGACAACTGTTTGCCCCACTCTTGCTTGTATTTATTGCGGTGAATGGTTGAGGTCAGATTAGCCCCCAACGATGAGCGTTTAAGATAGGTCGCATGGATAAAGCGATTATCAGTAATTGCAAATTGATGAACGCTATAGTCCAAGAGCGCTCTCCCTCTCACATCATAAAACCCTTCATTAGGATATTCACCCTGATAATGTAGTCCGTCGATAGTGGCACGGATCAAACGGAGGGAATAATGGGCAACCCCACCAAACATACGATACCCACCCACGCGCTCATTCGGTTGATAGTGATGCATATCCCCAAGCATATCAAAGCGCCGAACCACGACCCCCGTCATCTCAGGCTTGTGAGCAATTACGTCACGAATTTCTAAGCATGTTTTTTCTGGATATATTTCGTCGGCATCAATCATCCACAACCAATCTGATTTGGTTTGTTCTAGCTGTTGTCGCCTTAATGACACTATTTCAGCCGGAGAATTGGCTTTCGCCTGATGAAATTCAATCTTTGGATCCTTAATTGATTGAATGATGGCGACAGTTTTATCTTGTGAACCCGAATCAGTGATGAGAAATCGATCGACATAAGTAATGGTAGATTGAATCGCAAACCAGACCCACTGGTCATCATTTTTGACAATCATGTGAGCGGTGATTAGAGGTGGGTTATGCATATACTAGTGATGTTGGCAAGAGCTCCCACTACCGTCTAGAGAAATGAATCAACTATACTACGCTCACACTATGCATAAGCATAAGACCATCAAAATGTTGTCCAACCGATTTTTGGCTCTGCTTCTGGCCGTTGCTTGGGTTCTGCTTTTGTGCCTCCAGCTTCACAATAGCACGCGCTATCCGCCTAACAAAAGTTTTGATGCACGAGGACATAGTGAATACTTGGAACTCCTCGAGAAAGATATTCGCATTCCCCTAGCTAACGAGGGCTTAATACTTTACCATCCACCGCTCTACTACCTTATACATCATATTTTCTTGCCAGATTTAAAACAGGTGCAGCTTCTTGGCTTGGTGTGGTGGGTTGTGCTGTCAGGGGTTTGTATCATCACCTTAAAAAAACTGCTTACAAATAAAATTTTGGTGCTAAGCGGGACACTATTTGTAGCCAGTCTGCCCGTAGTTATGTATCTCACTCCTGCCATTGGCAATGAATTTTTCTCTACCGTTGTAATAAGTGCTGGCATGATGATGTACTTGCAATTTCGAGAAAAACTAACGCTTAAGCGATCGCTCGCTATTGGCTTAGTGCTTTCTCTTGGTTTGCTTGCCAAAGCCACCGCGCTAATCTTACTCATCGCTATCAGCATCGATCAACTTATAAGCATCGTTGTTAACAAGGACAAGCGCGATATTCAGCATTTGATTGCAATCGTGCTCACTGTTGCAGTGTTTGCCGGTTGGTTTTATGTCCGTAACGCCATCTACTTTGGCAACCCTTTCCCCTCCCCAGTTGATTTTCCTCAATTTCGTCTAATGCAAGAGCCAGGTTATCGGGATACTACCTTTTTCACGGATTTGAGCGGATTTTGGCATATGGATTTATTTAAAGCTCATTGGTATTCGCTTATTCCGGGCACCTATTTCAGCTTTTTCTATGATGGTCACAATGCGCTCATTCCTGTTCAATCCTACTCATTGGCCGGCAACTTGCTTGTCCTTGCCTCGATTCCCTTCGTCTTTCTCATAGTTATCGGTTATTGGTGCTGCCTCAGAAAAATCCGCACTGACTCTCAGCGAATGATAACTATCTATCTGGTTCTTTTACTGACCGCATACATTATCTACACCTTAAAACTGCCATTTTATTCAGTCGTCAAAGGAGCGTTTATTGCGAGTCTTGCACTACCCCTGGTTTATTTTTTGCTTACTGCTTTGAAAAAACAACCTGCCGTGATCCAGGCTTTATTTATC
>CAZVUJ010000218.1:0-2022 GCA_964630135.1 uncultured Pseudomonadales bacterium
TAAATTTTGGCTGATTTCTAAAGTTTTTTTGTATAGCTGTACCTTGATATCTTAAAACTTTTTCCATGGTGGCGGGAAGTAAGCCTCTTTTTTGTAGGTGATAAATTACTGTGGAATGTTCATACCCGACTTTTCTGGCAATAGCTGAATGGCTCAAACCTTCTTTATTGAGCTTTATTATCTCTGCTATTTTCTCTGGCGTTGATCTTTTGAAATGTTGCAATGACATGATGGGTTTTTACCCTGTTAATTATGAAATTGAGGGGCGTTTACTGTTGTCACTGACAGCAAATGCCCCTCGTGCTTGTCCCTGTCTTCAGCACATACGGCGCAGGAACTCGGCAAAATTATGCAACCTACAAAGTGATGTTGATCAGGTGCTTTCTCGGTTTGCTACCGAGATGTGGACAGCCCTTGCCGAAACAGCAGGCACGGATTTTCCCCATGTGGGGATTTTTGCCCAGCCGACAGAAGTAGTAAAACTTCTTGTCTAAGTGCGGTCTTTCCATCAGTCACCTCCAATGTGCATCTCCGCGAGCAGTTTCCTGTCAGCCTCAGTCCAAATGGGCGGGGCAATAAGTTTCGGTTCGATGGCCGCCCGCATTGCCTCGAAAGGCACGAGGGCGGTCACTGTTGCTCGACAGTTTTTACACCACCATTTTGCGATCAGGTGTTCATGGGAAGTGGTGCCGACTTCCACGCCGTCAGCCTTCCGATTACACTTGTCGCAATAGAAGTCCATCATCTTGTACTTGTACATGGCTCACTCCAGTTTTGCTTTGCAATGAACGCAGGTTTTGCTGTGGGTTGGGGTGCGAAGGTGGCACTTGTCACAGACGACCTGGACAACATTGATCACCTGTTTTGGCAGTCTTCCAAAAGGAAGTACCAGTTGACGACTGACACGGCTATTGGTTTGCATAATTCACCTTTTCAAAGAACCAAAAGAACTACTAACCCCGTCCAAGTCTCTCCAGACATATAGTCCCGAGATAGGCCTGACGACCCGCTTGAACTGACGGGCTTAGCAATCCTCTTAAAGAACTCCTTTGAGGGATAGGGTCGAGGCTATCCCTTAAAGCAGGTCTCTATTTGAAGAACCCCACGAAGGAAAAAGGGTACAGCCTTCATCCTTCGCGGGAGCCTCCAATGGGCTACCGCAAATTTGTTTATTAGCAGACTACTTTTAATAATTTGCTAATGCTTGGTTAGTACACCTGACCTTGGCGATGTCCCAAGCAGGTAACTAATCCAAACTTTTATACGCTCCCATGATGTGTTTATCTCCTATTGGTATAACCCGTCGTGTGATCTTGCACCTTTCAAAGTTGCCTTCGATGATGTGATAACCAGTCTCATCAATGCTTTCTATGTAAGCGACATGGTGCTGATCAGGGTCCCAATATTTCAAGATAAGCACTCCGCCCACTCTTGGGGCTTCGGAAGTGTTAGGGAAAAGATCACTAGCATTGCCTTTTGGTAGTTTGGCCCCTCTTGCTTTAGCGAATTGAACGCACGAGCAAGGGGTAAATTTCCAATCTTCACCGTTTGCTATCATCTCGGCCGCTCTATTCAAAATGTACTCGTCATCGTCACATTTAGAATTTTCTTCGGGGTAGTAGTCTTTGTGAAAATGTATAATTCCACATGACTTACCTCCGTCCCCTACCCTTTTAAGACCGAGTTGTGACTCACTTTCCGCCAAATTTCTTAAGGTCAAAGGCGGTATCTTATGAGCTTCGGCAATTCTCTTGATCTGATCCTCTTTCGTCTCAACTATTTCAATGTGCGGGGCCTCTTGGGCGTATGCCACATGGGGCCTTGTAAACTCTTGAACCGAAACGGGAGTTATCATCTGTAAGAGTGAAAAACCCGTAATGATTAAATTGTTTATGTTTTTGGGTTACTTGTAATCCACCATGTCTGTATTGTTTTACCCTTCCCCACTCCTAGAGTTGAAGCCGTGAGACCATTTGTATATATAAAATGTTTGCTCTCGCTTGCACTCTAGGGGAGGAGAAA
>CAZVUJ010000219.1:0-2008 GCA_964630135.1 uncultured Pseudomonadales bacterium
ACAATTTTCAAAGGATTAGCAAAGAACCTGGTCAAAAGTGAGCAGTGAGTGCTTAATCACGGTTATAAGAGCCACGTGTTTTAGTTTCGGAAATATGCTTCAAAGGAGCTCATTTAAGACTTATATAATGAAGTTTTTCCGGAAATAAGCGTCACACGTCTGCGTGTTTTCAGACTATAAGCTATAAAATTATTGACAGGCATTTTTTCACCGCATCTTTTTCACTCTTGACTCGTATTGAACACATTATTACCAGTATTTTTACTTGATTAAAATGTAATAAATTATCGTTTTTTTGCCTAGACTTAATACGTCTTATAACTCAATTTAACCAGGACTATAAAATGCTTTTTATAAGACGATTATAGAAATAAAGATCATGTTATGATTGGTTATTTAGCAAGCTAGGAATAAAGACTTATAATTAAGAAAAGACGGGAATTATGGCTCATTTGCGCAGCGATCGCTTGTAGACATCGATGTGCTCCATCGCCACTCCGGTGCCCTTAACCACACACAGCTCCGGCTCTTCCGCCACATAACAAGGCACCCCGGTTTGGTCAGTTAATAATTTGTCTAAGTTGGTTAATTGCGACGAGCCGCCAGTCATAACGATCCCTTTGTCGATAATGTCACTCGACAACTCGGGCGGAATTTCCTCCAGCACCGCTTTAACCATGGTAATGATCTGGCCAAGCGGACGATTGAGGGCAGCGTTAATTTCTTCGCTGCTCACCTCAATATCTCGAGGCAAACCGCTCACCGAATCTCGTCCCTTCACCCGTTTCATCTTTGCCTTGGAAAAATTCACCGCTGAACCAATGGTTTGCTTGATTTCCTCTGCCGTTTGCTCGCCAATCACCAAGCCATAGGTCCGTCTGGTCCAATCTGCAATAGCCTCGTCGAGTTTATTGCCTCCAATTCTGACACTTTTGGCTCGCACCACCCCTCCCAGAGAGATCACTGCTGCTTCGGCTGCCCCGCCCCCAATATCCAAAATCATATTGCCTGAAGCCTCGGCAATGGGCACCCCAGCGCCGATAGCTGCGGCCAATGGTTCATCGATAAGATAGGCGTTTCGGGCACCTGCAGATAAGGTTGCATCCAACACGGCGCGTCGCTCTACTTGGGTGCAACCGGCCGGCACGCAGATCATCACTTCTGGTTTAAACAAGAATCCCCGACCCATAACTTTTTGGATGAAATAGCGCAGCATGGCTTCGGTGATCACGTAGTCGGCGATCACGCCATCGCGCATGGGCCTTGTTGCCATGATAGTCCCCGGAGTTCTCCCTAGCATTTCTTTGGCTTCGTGCCCCACAGCCAACACTTTACGCTCCCGGATTGATACCGCCACCACTGTAGGTTCATTCAATACAATCCCCTCGCCTTGTTTCCAGACAAGTGAGTTGGCAGTCCCAAGATCAATCCCTAACCGATGAGCAATACCAAACATAGAAAACCAATCAAAAGATATCTCAATGGATCATAGCGATGAACTGCAATCCATGAGAGGTAGAGTATTTTTGCAGTATATCATCAAAGCCCCGCTTCACTAGATGCGATCTTAAAAATCCAGCAAGCTGTCATTCTGCTCACCCATTGCGCTAGATTCCCGCCTTTAGCGAAATCAGAATAACCAAGAAAAATTAGTTCTCGCTTTCACCAAGTCTGACTTGGTTTCACTCGAACAGTATTCATCGCCACTTATTCTTCGAACGAAGTGAGAAGTTAAAAACTTACTAACTTCAATTCCGAAATAACGCCTCAAAGAGATTGCCCTTTCGGCTGATAAGTCAGGATTTTTGAAGCGTGATAAAGACATCCCGCCTTTGGCCGGACGACAGAACCTGTCCTGCACTTGATTCAGGAATCCCGCCGAAACCACGTATTAGACCGCATAAGTCATATTATTAACAGAATGATCCCTCCGTGCCAACGTTGTAGTGAGTGAATCCTGGCTCCGGTTCCTACCACCGGAGTAGTCGGGTTGCACTGATTCATATAG
>CAZVUJ010000220.1:0-2001 GCA_964630135.1 uncultured Pseudomonadales bacterium
AAAAGGTGGACAGTATCCTGATCCAGTTATCCGTCTGTTTAAACGAGGCAAGGGTACACTGCCGCAACGTGATGTCCATGAGCAAATGGTAATTCAAGGAAAAATTGGAGAAATAAATGGACACTTACTTCATTATAATGCCCCAAGTTTCTCTCGCTATATTATGAATGCCAATCGATACACGAGCTTGACAGCAGAGCAGTGTGCGCAGAAACACATACCGCTATCACTGGCTAACGATATTACCTTTTTATTACTCAAGCCATTTGTTATTTTTTGCAAACTATTTATTCGGCATCGCGGCTACCAAGACGGCTTTCGCGGGTTTGTGTTTGCCCTTTTCTCAGGCCTGCATTTTGCTCTTGCTTACATGAAAGTAGCTGACCATTATCGGAAAACGCCATCATGAATATTGCCATAGATATTTCACATCTCCATGCCGATAGCCGCTACCGCGGCATTGGCGTCCACGCTTACTCGCTCTACGAAGCCTTGCGCAATCTCGATTCGCCGCACACGTTTAGCCTGTATATCGATATAAACCAGGCTCCTAACGCAGATGTCATTCACTATCCGCATTTTGATTTTTTTGCCGCTTCCCTTCCTTGGAGTAAGCAAGCGCCCACAGTGGTCACCATTCACGACGTAATCCCGCTTATCTATCCCCAACACTATAAACCAGGCATCAAAGGAAAATTTAATTATTTAAAGCAACGCTTGAGTTTGCAGTCAGTGGATCACGTTATTACGTTATCATCCACTTCTAAAGCTGATATTAGCCACTACTTGGCTTGCCCCCCAGCTAAAATTACTTCCATTGCTCTTGCCGGCAATCCCCGTTTAACCGCACAAAAACTAGAAAAAATACCCTCTGGATTACATAGCCTGGCGATTAAACAGCCATTTTATCTCTACGTGGGCGATATTAATTACAACAAAAACATCCCCTACTTGCTCAAGGGGTTTGCAGCTTTAAGTCAAGACCATCAATTGGTGATGGTGTCAAAAGCTATGGCTAACGACATTCCCGAAGCCCAAATGATTAAGCAAATGATTGACCAATTAAAGATCGGTAAGCGAGTGGTGATGGCTACCGACATCCCTGCTCAACCTATTGAGCCACTTCTTTGGCTGTATCAACATGCTCAAGCCTACATTCAGCCTTCCCTCTACGAAGGTTTTGGTCTGCCAGTACTCGAAGCATTAAGCTGTAGCACCTTAGTCATTAGCTCAACCGGTGGCTCACTTAAGGAATTTAGCTCACCCGCAATCTTTACTATAGACCCTCTAGACCCAGCATCTTTAACCCAAGCCCTGGAAAAAGTAAACGGATTGACTTCTAACAAACGAGCTGACTTAGTTGGGCAAGGGATTGCGTATGCCCAAACCTTTTCGTGGCACAAGTGTGCTCAAGAAACGCTTAAGGTGTATGAGCGCTGCTACGCCAAAAAGTAGTATGACATCACCACTTACTAAACGCTTATCACTCCTTGGATCCCTTGCTTGCCTAGTCCTGGTATGGCGCCTTGCGCTTTCCTTGGTGAGCTACTTGGCCATTGACGCCTTTGCCTATCTCCCCAGTTTCCCCTATTCAGGAGAATTGCTGGCTCCCTTTGGTTCCCGGCTCTTAACCACCTGGGCTCAATTTGACGGTGTTCACTACCTCACCATCATAGGGAGGGGTTATAAAGACACTCAGTTGATTCAAGCCTTTTTTCCGCTGTATCCGTTGCTTGTCAAATACCTCCAGCTTCTTCCCCTTAACACTATTACGCTCGGCTTAACGATCTCAACCTGTTGCTTAATCGGGGCACTTTTCATGCTGCGATCACTCATTACTCTTACTCTGCCCCGAGCATCTGCACGCAAAGTCATGGTGTTGCTCTTGCTTTTCCCAACCAGCTTCTTTTTAACAAGCTTCTACACTGAAAGTCTTTTTTTATTGTTAGTCCTCCTAAGTTTTTACGCAATGGAAAAAAAGTCATTTATCCTGGCAGGGTT
>CAZVUJ010000221.1:0-1992 GCA_964630135.1 uncultured Pseudomonadales bacterium
CATGTTGGAATCCTTAATTTGTAGCTATATTTCGGACTACATAATTCTGTAACTGAATACTATACATCAGGTAATCGTCGGCATAGTACTGGTAACCTTACACCGCCACCGGGATCTTCTTAATCGCCTCGTGGGGGTGATAATCAGTCAAAGTAAAGTCCGTATAGCGGAAGGCGAACAAATCCTTAACTGCCGGCTTCAGCTTCATCGTCGGCAAAGGTCGCGTCTCGCGCTTGAGCATCTCCTCCACCGCTGGGATTTGATCGACGAAAATATGAGCATCAGAGATGGTGTGGACATATTCATAAGCTTCCAGCCCCAAAACCTGGGCGATCATCATGGTCAGGGCACCGTACTGGACCATGTTGCTGGGCACCCCGACTGGCACATCACCCGAGCGCTGGAACATATGCAAAGTCAGTTTTTGACCAAAAATATGCAGATGCAACCAGCCGTGACAGGGACAGACCACGACTTTTTGCTGACGACCTTTGACGCGAGAGGTATATTGAGGAATCCAAGGCGAAATGAAGTGGGTTTTCAGATGGGGTAATTCCCGCATCTGTTGCAAAATCACGGCAAATTGGTTGAAGTTCTCCCCTTCTGCGGTAGGAAAGTCGTGAAAAGCAGCCCCGTACGAGCCAGGACCAAGGTCGCCGGTTTCTAGTCCCCGTTTGTGACATTTTTCTTCGGTCACCCATGCTCTCCACCAGTAGCAACCAAATTTTTCTAGCTCTGCTTGGGTCCGCGCCCCATTGATGAAGGCGGTGATTTCCCCGATGGCTTGCTGCCAAATAGTGGGCTTGCCACTTTTGAGAACCGGTGCCATATCCCGCTCGGTGATCAGGGGAAAGCCGTCGGCTAGTTTATAGCGCATGGGGCTAGTACCGATCAAAGAGATGGTGTCGACTCCCTGCTGGGTCTCCCGCCTCTCGCCACGGGTCAAAATGTCGGACAGAAGTTGTTGGTAGGGAGAAAGTGGCATCAGGCGACAATCTAACACTGTTGGCCAAACTTTGGCAAGGTGGGAAAAAAGTCAAGATAAGTTTATAATTGCTAACATGCAAGATAGTGAAATAAATTCTGATTTTGGTAATCCACAATCCGCGCAATACGTAGAGAGAATCATGGACCACTTATTGAAGTCCAAACCAGAACAAAAAATGCTGATTTGGCAAAGATTGGTAACTATCATGGGAATCAAAGATGCAGGCGCGCGCAACCAAATATTGGACAATTTTACTCAAAAACCAAAAACTGATAATATGCTAGGTCCTACAAGATTTGAAAGACCAGGCCGAATAGCCATTTCTTATGCTCCTATCATCGCGCATACATTCTTTACTCCAGCACAAAGAGAAGAGTTGCTATCGGCTGGGGTTGATCAAACAAAGATGGACGAACTATTTCCTGTGCCAAGGATAGGAGCAACGATAGAACAAGCGATGCTTGGCACGCGAGCATAAAAAAAGTCAAAGATTCACCATCGTTGAATAACTCAGGTTATACTTCGCTACCTTGTCCTACCAATACTCGCTTTATTTTTTGGCTAAATCGACTTATGCCTCGAGCAACCGCTTTTTCTTTCTTAAATCCAAATACTACTGCCCAAAAAACGTTCAAAGCCATCAAACCAACTACCACTGAGTTAATGCCTAGATTCACCATCTCGACTGGTAAGTGATAATTACTAAGAGTTAATTCAACTTTATCAGCCAACTCAATTACATTCAAAATTTGTTGCCAAACCCAGTTCACAAACCAGACAACAGATTGGTCCTGACCATCCCAATCAACTTCTTGAGCTAAATTCTGCCTATCTTGACCAAGCAACCAAAGGGCTGAGGCCTTTGATAACAAACCAAATAAAGAGTTTAAAATCATGAAACTGCGACCAGTTGATTCAGCTATTTTCAGGATATGGAAATCTGGTACATTCTGTCTCAGAAAACCAAATATAAGAGCAAGTTCATGCAACAAATCGACGGATAT
>CAZVUJ010000222.1:0-1972 GCA_964630135.1 uncultured Pseudomonadales bacterium
CGACGCATCAAAATTCGCAGCAAAGATATACGAGGTGTACGATATCATTACAGAGCCAGGTGATTACAATAATTTTACGTTGTGCAAAGATGAATTTTATCCTGTGCTAGCTGGTGAAAATGCATACAAACACTTTGGTTTAAAAGCAAGGTTGCTTACTAAAAGGGAGCTTATATGAAACAGCGAGTTTTATCCGGTATGCGGCCAACTGGGAGACTACACTTAGGTAATTATCTCGGTGCCGCCAAAGGCATGTTGGCTTTGCAAAATGATCCGAACTATGAAACCTATTTCACCGTGGTCGATATTCACGCCATTACCACCCCTTATGATGCGGGGGCTTTGCGAGAGCAAGCACGGGATGTGTATCTAGATTACTTGTCTGTGGGTTTAGATCCTGAGAAAAGCGCGATTACGCTGCAGTCTGATTTGGCCGATTTGATCACTCAGTTAGCTTTTTATCTTTCTAGTGTTATGAATATCGCGCGGATGCAGCACTTGCCCACGTTTAAGGAAAAAGTAAAACAGTACCCTGAAAACGCCACTATGGCCTTGCTGAATTATCCAATTCTCATGGCAGCAGACATCTTGATTTACAAAGCCGGCATGGTGCCGGTAGGGATTGATCAAGAACCGCATTTAGAAGTAGCCCGAGAGATTGCGCGTAAAATGAACGCTCAATATGGTATGGATTTCCCCGAGCCGCAACGATTTGCTACGGCCGGAGAATACGTGCCGTCACTTACGGGTGAGGGCAAAATGAGTAAAACAGTCGAAGGCAGTTATATCAATTTGACTGATTCACTCGAAGAGATTAAAGCCAAGTTGGCGAAAGTGCCGACGGATTCGGGGAAAGGAACTATTCAGAATCAAGAATCAAGAATTAAGAATCAAGCGATCGTGTATATGAACTCTGACACGCATGAGGCTTCTGAGGGTGTTGCAGTGTTGATGCAGTTTGTAGAAATGTTCGAAGGTCTAGAGCGACGAGAAGCGTATGAACAAACCTATCAAAATGAAGGCATTAGATATGGCGATTTGAAGGCTGAATTAGCCGAAGCTATCTTTAAAGAACTTGAACCGATTCAGCACAAGCGTAAAGAACTTGAAACCCAACCTGAATATGTTGATCAGGTAATCGCGGAAGGAGCTGAGAAAGCGCGAGTAGTGGCGACGCAAACAGTTAAAGAAGTTCGGGAGAAAATGGGACTAGCATGAATGTACATCATTGACAGTCATGACAGGTCCGTTTAACATACGACTTATGAACTCTACGATGATGAATGCCACCCAAGCTCGAAGTCAGTTTTTCGAACTGCTGAATCGAGTGCTCTATGGCGGTGAAACCGTCTACATTTCCAAAGCCGGGGCCAAAGACGTAGTGGAAATCAAACGCGTAGCTAAGCCTAAAACCCTCAAAGATTTTACTGGGATCATTTCCGAAGAAGACGCTCGACTGATGAAAGAAGCGATTGCCGAGGCCAGGAGTCGTCCCAATCAGCCAGCACCTTCTTTTGATTAATGTTAGCTGATAGCGTTCACGTACCATGATGTTTTTACTCGACACCAATGTGGTTATTGATCATTTTCAAACAATACATACAGAAACAGCCAGCCCTCTTGGAGATTATCAGAAGGAAAATGTGTGCGTTTCATCCGTTACGGTTGCGGAGTTATTTCATGGTGCTCATAAATCCCATGCTTCAGCTAAAAATATACAAAAGCTAGAGGAATTTTTGCGCTTACCCAATGTAAAAGTGATTCCCTTTGCTACTCAATTAGCCCACGAATACGGCAAATTAATGGCCGAGTTGGAAAGAGGAGGTCAAAAGATTGGCTCACTTGATGTGATGATTGCCGCGACTGCGGAGTCTGTACGATAAATTGTGTAAACGGCTAGCCAAAATGAAATAATTGCTAGAAGTCATCTCTAAACCCTCCGTAAGCAAATGAGGATGCAGGCAATTTCTAG
>CAZVUJ010000223.1:0-1954 GCA_964630135.1 uncultured Pseudomonadales bacterium
AGAACAGGTGATGAACCAGGCGTTTGATGCGGTCATAACGGTTTTTAACCAAGAAGGTCAAGCGTCTCAATCCAGCGAGCATTGGACGCTGCGATCTGCCGCTTATGTGGTGGCGGTTCAACGGGTGCTTGAGGCGATGCGCTTGCGGGGCACGCCGGGGCCAGCGCTTGAGTTGTGATCAATGATACAATCCTGTTCATGAAAAACGTCGCTGATGCCAATTTTTGGGCTCATCTGCCTCAACCTTTTTTGTGCTTGGCACCCATGGAAGGGGTGACCGATTCGCCGTTCCGGCAGGTGATGGCCAAAGCGGGAAAACCAGATGTCATGTTTACCGAATTTACCTCGGTGGATGGCTTGTTCTCGCTTGGGTGGGATCATGTCAAGCAGCGTTTGGAATATGAAGAGGTTGAGCGGCCGTTGGTGGCTCAGATTTGGGGCTTAGTTCCCGAAAACTTTTTTAACGCTGCCAGACTATTAGCCGATTTAGGCTTTGATGGCGTTGATATCAACTTCGGTTGTCCTGTCAAAGACGTGATTAAGATCGGTGCCTGTTCAGCCATGATCAACAACCGGCCCTTGGCAGCTGAGATCATCCAGGCCACCAAAGAAGGATTAGCGGGTAGAATTCCTTTGTCGGTTAAGATTCGGATAGGTTTTGCCTATCCTGACACCGAAGCATGGGTATCGTTTTTATTGTCGTTGGGCATTGAAGCACTGACTGTCCACGGGCGCACTACCAAAGAACTTTCAAAAGTGCCGGCTGATTGGAGCGAAATTGCCAAGGCAGTAGCTATTCGAAATCAAATGAACCTTGATACCGTGATTATTGGCAACGGCGACGTAGTCTCCAGAGAAGATGCACTCGAAAAAGTGAGTCAATACGGGGTAGATGGAGTAATGATTGGACGAGGGGTGTTTCATGATCCCTTTGTTTTCCAAGTTCCCCCTAACCTCTCACCAACAACAATTGAAGAGCGCTTGCAGCTACTCCTGCATCACACGCGACTCTATGAAGCGTATTGGCAGGGAAGTAAGCCATTTGTGAATTTGAAAAAATACTTCAAAATCTATTGCCAGGGTTTTGATGGGGCCAAGGAAGTACGCATCGAACTCATGGAGACCACCAAGAGCACTCAAGTTGAGCGTATACTTACCACTTGGTTAATAGATCACGCGGGAACATAAGGAAATATGAGGCTTAATGTTTTTATTGCCCAAACTACCCAATTATCTCGGCGCAAAGCAGATGAAGCGATTGCCATGGGTAGAGTGCGGGTGAATGGTCTGCGAGCAACACTTGGTCAACCGATTGATCCCCAAAAAGATACGGTTAATCTTGACGGCACGGATCTTAACGCTCGCACTGATGCACCTATTTATTATGCCGTCAATAAACCAGTAGGCTTTGTCACCACCACCAGTGATGAACTGAGTCGCAAAACGGTTTTGGATTTATTACCCAAAGGAATTCCCCGGGTGTATCCCGTGGGCAGACTGGATAAAGATTCCCAAGGCTTGGTCATCGCTACCAACGATGGTGAATTGGCCAACACACTGACGCATCCCAAGTTTCGTGTCGCCAAAACCTACGAAGTGTTGGTGGGTTCTCGACCCACTTCTAGGCAAATTGCGCTACTGGCAAACGGTATTCGTTTATCAGACGGCATGACCCAACCAGCAGACGTTGAGGTGTTGGAGCATGTGGCGCGGGGAACGTGGATTTCAATCACGATTCGTGAAGGCAGAAACCGTCAAATTAGACGCATGTGCCAGCATGTGAATTTCGAGGTGATCGCGTTGGTGCGGGTGCAGATTGGAGCATTTTTCTTATCTGCTTTGGGCAAAGCACCATGGATGCAACTGACTCCTTTAGAGGTGCAGCAATTACTCTCTTAACCTAACCCACCTGCATTTCTTACTGCACAGTCATCCTGAACCTGACTGAAAGTCA
>CAZVUJ010000224.1:0-1954 GCA_964630135.1 uncultured Pseudomonadales bacterium
CACGGCTCATCAACCGCTGCATGAAGGCTGGCAAAAAGGACGTGGCTCGAAAACAGGTGTATAACGCTCTGGAACTGCTGGCCACAAAAACCAAACGTCCGGCGTTAGAGGTGTTTGAAGATGCCATTAATAATATCTTGCCCAAAATGGAAGTTCGCTCCCGTCGTGTGGGAGGGGCTGCCTATCAAGTGCCCGTTGCCGTCAGGGGAAACCGGGGATTTGCACTAGCCGTGCGTTGGCTCATACTAGAATCAAACAAGCGACCCAATAAAGAATTCCGTTCATTCGGCGAAAAACTTGCCGCTGAGCTTTTTGACGCGCTCAATAATGAGGGCGGTGCGGTAAACAAAAAATTAACCAGTCACAAAATGGCTGATGCAAACAAGGCTTTTGCCCACTTTAGGTGGTAAGCCTTGAGAAACAGCGCTGATTCTTACACGCGAGTAGCATGAATTTCATGTCCAGACGGTAGAAGGTGCTTGTCGGGGGAGAGAGAAGCGATCTTTGCATCAATCAAGGTAAGGGTCAAAAGTAATAGTATTTTTACATATCTAAAAGGGCACCATAAGGTAAAAGGTTCATATGGCTCAACAACACTCAGCTGATCATCACGTTCCCCTCGATCATATCCGCAACATTGGCATTATTGCCCATATCGATGCGGGCAAAACTACGACCACTGAGCGCATCCTCTACTACACGGGCAAAACCTATAAGATCGGTGAAGTCCATGAGGGAGCTACCCAGATGGACTGGATGGATCAAGAGAAAGAGCGAGGTATTACCATTGTGTCGGCAGCTACGACCACCTTCTGGACACCCGTGTTGCCTACCTTTATGCCCAAAGACCCGTTCCGCTTCAATATCATCGACACTCCCGGACACGTCGATTTTACGGCCGAAGTTGAGCGCTCATTGCGCGTGCTCGACGGAGGCGTCACCGTGCTTGACGCTAATGAAGGCGTCCAGTCTCAATCCGAAACGGTGTGGCGTCAGGCTGATAAATACAAAGTTCCCCGGATTTGCTTTGTCAACAAAATGGATAAAGTGGGGGCGGACTTCGACATGGTGATTAACGACATTCATGAAAAATTGGGTGTCAAAACTGCGGTGATGTGTCTGCCTATGGGTCAGGAAAGTGAGTTTAAGGGCATTATCCTGTTACTGGAGCGCCAAGCACTGATCTGGAGTGGCGACGAGTCTGAAGCGTTTGAAACGATTGAGATTCCCGAAGCTTATAAGCAAGAAGTGGAAGTGCGCCGGCAAGCGCTGATTGAGCAGATTGCCGAACTTGACGAAGCACTGCTGGAAAAATATTTGAGTGGTGAAGAACTTACCATGGAAGAGTTGCAGCAGGGTTTGCGCAAAGCCACCATTGCTTACAAATTGGTGCCCATTTATTGTGGTTCATCCCTGCGCAACAAGGGAGTGCAGCCTTTACTCGACGCGGTCGTGAATTATCTCCCCAGCCCGACTGATATCCAAACCGTGACCGGCTTGAAACCCAATAGTGAAGAAACCTTGGTGCGCAAACTAGTGCCTGAAGAATCCTTTGCGGGCCTTGCCTTTAAGATTCAAACTGATCCTCATGTGGGCCGCTTGACCTATATGCGCGTCTACTCGGGCACCATCAAAGCCGGCTCCTATATTTATAATGCTTCTCAAGATAAAAAAGAGCGGGTGGGGCGGTTGATCTTGATGCATGCCAACAACCGGCAAGAGATTGAGATGGCGCAAGCCGGCGACATTGTGGCCCTGGTTGGTATTAAAAGCGCCAAAACCGGTGATACCCTAACCGATGAAGCTCACCCCATCTTGTTTGAAGGCATTGAATTTACTGAGCCGGTTATTTCGCTGGCCATTGAACCCAAAACCAAAAACTACCAAGAACGGATGGTATTGGCCCTTAGTAAACTGGCCGAAGAAGACCCCACGTTCAAAATCAAATTCAATC
>CAZVUJ010000225.1:0-1951 GCA_964630135.1 uncultured Pseudomonadales bacterium
CCGCGACCTCCGCTGCCACAGAGCGGCGCTCTAACCAACTGAGCTACAGCCACCATTTCTTGATATGTTTCAATAGCTACATTACCACGCTTGAAAGTATTATACGATAAAATATTTCTGACTATAATAAGGTAGTCAAGCAAACAGGAAAAAGTCAATGGCAATACGACAAGAAATCCAAAAGGCGATGAGGGAGCATTTTGGCCCCAAACCTTTTTTTACTCTGGTTGCAAACCTTGATAGAAGATCTTGGTTTGAAGAACGCTCGCGTGTTTTTGAAGTGCGGTTAGGAAACGTAGATCACCATCCCAACACACGAGGTTTTACTGTAGATTGGATCGAACAACCAAGGTCAGATCATGTAGTTATTAAGTTTTTAACTGAAGGGGAATTCGGCCTAAGTCAGGAAGGTCAAGTCTTGCAAACAACAAATAGCCTTTTTCATCTAGACAGTATCCATCGGCCTGTACGTTTGCATGCCTGGAACTCAGAACCAAAGTTACCCACCACTTACCCTGCATGGGTGTTATTAGAGCTAGCGCCACCATCAGAATTTCCGACCCTGGAAACATATCTCCAAGATGAGATTCGTTTACCTCCTCCAGAGGCTTTAAATATAACCACTGCTTTTATACAGTGCTTGCATGCTTTGCATGCCTCAGGAATCTCTCACGGTGATGTCGAGGGCCCCGGGGCAGAACAAAACCTCCTATGGAATCCCGATAATCAAATTTTACGCCTCGTTGATTTTGGCAATTCGCAAACAAAACCACATAGAGGCAGATTGCACGGATTGGTTGGGGATCAGACAGGCGTAGGACAAGTTTTAACAAAAACTTTAACAAGCCACGATTTTCATCCAGACACCCTAGAGCAAGCTTTAAAAAAAGTTCTTCCTTCACCTTTGGCTGCCAGAGCTCAAAGCATAATAGAAAACGCAATAGGAGTTAACTCCCAAGATGAAATAAGGGAATATCCCAGAAACGCTTTAGGAACACACCAACTTCTGCAAGACATTTTAGAATTAGGCAGGAGCCTGAGGTGAGGCTCATTTTTATGATTTAGCATACTCAGTAATATTCACTATTACCTTGTGCGCCCACCGGGAATCCCTGCCTGTCGGCAGACAGGGAACCCAATAATGGTCTCGAATTTTGTGCCCTCGGAAGGATTCGGACCTTCGACCTACTGTTTAGAAGACAGTCGCTCTATCCCCTGAGCTACGAGGGCATATCACTCTCTTTATCCATTAAACTATAGGCGCTCAACGCTTGGTCGAGTATATTGTAGCTTAATTTAAGAGAAATTACCCAATTTTATAAACACTTGTGTTAATGTGTTAGCCAAAATTAAAGAGATACCATCGATTAAAAGATTCAAGCATTAGGCGAACGAAACTACATACAAATGATACTGGCGCTTTCCATCATCGCTTTTTCTGGTAGCTTTTAATTCTATCAACATATGATTGTTCACTGCCGTTTCTTTAAAATGATTCAAATCGGACCAAGAAGACATAACAATGAGTAGCTTCCCCTGAGGCTTGAGATAATCTTGCAAGCCAGAGAATAACCCTTCAACAAAAGTTCTGGCACCATAACAAGCATAATCCATTGGATCGTTAATTTCTCCTTCAAAAAACGGGCCATTAGCATAGATATAATCGAACTTTTCCTGAGGAATGCTCGCAAATAAATTGCTTTCAAGTGCGCGCATGAGCACGTTATGGCGTTTGAAATTCTCCTCAGCGTTTTTAACTGCTCTAGGGTTAATATCAACGGCTATCCCGGTTGCTCCCTGCAAACCGGCAGCAAGGGCAACGGCACCAGATCCAGTGGTGATATCCAAAATTCGCGCACCTTGCTGAACGAGCACGTTAGCGACTAACAATTTGGTATCTGTTGCTGGCGGAAATACACCCGGATTAATGACTAACTCTATACCCTCCACA
>CAZVUJ010000226.1:0-1951 GCA_964630135.1 uncultured Pseudomonadales bacterium
ATTTCACCTCCAATTGATTGTTGGCAAATCTGCTATAGTGAAGACACACTACCAAAATGCTTAACAAAAGGAGAGTTTTCCATGGATAGTTTTGCTGCCCACTTATCAGAGCTTGCTGAAAAAACCGTACTTATTCGCTGCAATTTCGATGTGCCAGTCGATAAGGGCAGCGTTGTCGATACGACCAGAATCGAAGATGCACTGTCGAGCCTGAAGTTGCTCCAAGAAAACAACCTTAAAACCATTATCATGGCCCACTTAGGTCGTCCCGACGGAGCGTTTAACCCTAGCTTCTCGCTCAAGCCGATTGTGCCTGTTTTGGAGAGCCTGTTGGGCGCCAAGATTGGCATGTTGGACTACAACAAAGACATGCGCTTAGTTGCCAAGCAAGCAGAAACGCAACCCGAGCAACTGCTGCTTCTGGAAAACATTCGGTTTTGGAGTGGAGAAGAGAATAATGATCCTGATTTTGCCGAATCCTTAGCTACGCTAGGCTCAGCCTACGTCAACGAATGTTTTGCCACCTGTCACCGAAAACATGCTTCTATGGTGGGGTTGCCCAAGCTGTTAACACATTACGCCGGAGTTTCACTGGCAAAAGAAGTGACCACTCTCAACCGGGTAAAGCACCATCCGGAACATCCATTCGTGGTGGTGATTGGAGGAGCTAAGCTAGAAACCAAAGAGCCGCTCGTGAACGCATTTGTCAATACCGCCGACACCATCCTCGTGGGAGGTAAAGTCGCCCTCGATCTGAAGTTGCATCCTGAACCATTGCCAGCCAACGTTGTATTGGCAGAGCTCGAACCCCACGGCAAAGACATAACTCAAGCATCAGCAGAATCATTCGCCGCTATCATTAAGAATGCTGCACTTATCGTGTGGAATGGAGCCATGGGTGTCTTTGAAGAAGATGCGTATGCGCAAGGCACAAAAATTATTGGCAAGGCTATGGCCGAAACCAAAGGATACAGTGTTGTTGGGGGTGGAGATACCGAGACCGCTCTAACTCAGTTTGATCTTGAATCCGGCATTGATTTTATTAGCACTGGGGGCGGAGCAATGCTTGAGTATTTAACCCAAAGCAACTTGCCTGCGCTAGAATCTCTCGGATAGAATAGTGTTAGTTATGCGTCAACCTCAGCTTGCACCGTTTATTCTCGTCATAGCAATGACCCTCGGATTGCTTGGCGCTCATGAGCTTGTGCAGCGAAGCATTAATCGCGAAAGTGTTGCTCCCACACCCGCTCAGTCGCTGCAAAAAGTAATCCAACCGAATGCCTTTTTCTACTCAGGTGTGATTGCAAAGCGAAACCAAACTCAGGTGAGCATCAACTATTCGATGGCTGACTACCCTCATGTAATGCATCTGGATTTGGTGGTACCTGATGGGTCTAGCGCCGTCACGCGCCTCGTAACTCACCCCCTGCTAACCTCGCTGCAGTGGGAGCACATTGAGTCAGACGGCATCCGGTTGTATCAAAAAAATAAATCGTTCCAAACTATCGAGCAATTTGCGTCCAAGCCACCACTTGGAAAAACTATTCTGGCTGATGAAGCGCTTATCCTTACAACTGCCTACAAAGGCTTAAACGCCAAACCCCTCAATGAATTCGCCACTCTCGATGGCATTGACTATATTTTGACAACCTACGTGCCATCACAGCCACTGGGCAACGGGCAGCGGTATCAAACAGTTTTGGATGCAAGCTCGGCTTTGGTAAATTTGAAAAACGAACTGGTATGGCATATTCGTATTCCCACTGCCACTCTCGAGCATCCGCTCTTTTTAGGAGGTGTTGAGGTGAATTATCAATAGCTGGGGTATTGACACTTCCAGGCATTGGTCTATCCTTAAAAAGGTATTAAGTTCCATACAAAGCCCGTTAATTCCGCCTTATTTGACAAACTGCCAAAGTTTGGAATAATAGTTTGTAGCACCACAACATGA
>CAZVUJ010000227.1:0-1944 GCA_964630135.1 uncultured Pseudomonadales bacterium
AGCAGACAAAGAATGGTAATTATTTCGCCAGAAAAAGTTGCGCAATTCGGCTTAAATCCAGCACAAGTTGCAAATCGAATTAAAGAGATGCTTACTGCATATCCGTCCGGATCGGTTGCCAGCCGGGGATATGGGTATACGGTTTCCATTGAACAGCCAGTGACCAGCGTGGCGCAATTGCGCAATACGCTGATAGAAGTTAATGATCGAATGATTCAATTGGGGAGTGTGGCTGAAGTGTATGAAAACACTTCTCCCGATGCAACGAGTAGTTTGTATGCCGATGCAAACACGAGTGCCACTAACGTTGTTGTCTTTTCTGCATATAAAACCAAATCCGCTCGTATTGACACCGCTAAAAAAGAGATGGAAAAGGTCGTAGATAACCTGCTGCAAAACTATCCCGAAACTGTAACTATTCAATCAATTATGGATTACGATGCCGAAATTAATACGCAAATATTTGACCTCATTGATAATTTTTGGCAAACGTTGGTCTTAATTTTCTTGTCAATGCTCGCGTTGTATGGCATTCGTCAATCAATCATTGCTTCGCTAGCTATTCCGGCAGCTCTATTAATCGTTTTTATAGTTATGCGATCTCAAGGATTCACCCTCAATTTTCTTTCAATTTACTCCTTGCTGGTTGCTCTGGGACTGTTTACGGATAATGCAGTGGTCGTTATCGAGGGCTACACCAGCATATACCGCTCGGGAAAATTTACACCGTTTCAAACTGCGGTGCTCACGTTTAAAGAATTTGCACTCGAAATATTCACGATTAACATTCTTACCTGTTGGGCATTTTTGCCACTTTTAACCCTTTCTGGCATTATCGGCGAGTTTATCAAACCGATGCCCATAATCGTATCCACGGCAATGATGGCTTCGGTTGTGGCAGCACTGTTGTTTACTTTGCCCATGCTTATGCTCCTACTTTCTAGTCATGTGCCGCTGCGGGTTCGAGCACTGCTTGCAGGAGTTTTTGTGTTTGCAGTGATCGGCTCGGTAATTGCCATCGCACCAAAAAACTGGATGCTCGTACCCATTGTTTTTTTGACTTTGGTGATTATTGTATGCCTGTATTTGCTTAAAGAAAGTTACCGCATCTCAATTAATGCGCTGTGGAAGCGCCACTTGAACTTGAGAAAAGTCACGACCAAAACCAGACAGTATTTCGATCATGGTTTTATTAGACTTGATAACGTGATTGCTCGTTACCGCCGCATCATTACCAAGATTTTGGCCAAAAAACGTTATAGGCAACAAATTATGGCAAGCACACTTATGGTTACCATATTTGGATATGTGCTCATCCCGCTGGGTTTAGTGAAAAATGAGTTTTTTCCGAAATCTGATTCACCTAGAATTTTGGTTGAATACCGCTTGCCTCCAGGATCAAGCGCTGAAGTTTCATTAGAAAAAGGCGCAACCATTCTCGAACGACTGAGAACGCTGCCGTTTAGCGAATACGTCTCAATGCAACTAAAAGCTCGCAATGCCCAAGGTTTTGATTTGACTCAAGCAGGCACTAACGATGTGTTGTTCACGATTCATTTGCTAGACGCATCGAGCAGACCATCATCTCTCGAATTGGGCAGTGAGATCCGCGAACTGCTTTCGGATATTGCAGATGGAAGTGTGAATGTCATAGAAAGCAGTGAGGGAGGCCCCCCTGCTGGAGCCGATGTAGAGGTTGCGTTTAGAGGTGAAAATCTTGACACCCTACTAAGCCTTGCCGAAGCCTCAAAACGGGAATTGATAAATAATCCAAACGTTGGAGATGTGAATGTTTCAGTGCGCCAAGAAACACCCAAAATTATCTTTGAACCAGATCAAACAAAATTAACGCAATTTGATCTTGATGAGAGCGATGTTGGTGTTTGGTTACGCTCATACCTCTCAGGCTTCGATGTCGAAGCATCTAATTTTGCAACACAAGAC
>CAZVUJ010000228.1:0-1937 GCA_964630135.1 uncultured Pseudomonadales bacterium
ATCAACGCCTGGTCGTAGGTAGTTAAAGCTCGCTCATACTCAGGATCAACAAAGGCTAAAGGTGCATCTAAGTAGTTCCGCCTTCGACTTGGTGAGCCTTCTACTAAACGCATGTCTTCAGGCCGAAAAATAACAGTCGTAAAATACTTTGTGAAATCTTTTTTGCGGCGCCGTACCTCATTGACTGAGTACAAACGCAAAGCAGTTTTTTTACCTTGAACTTTACCGCGGGTTAAGATCACCTCCAACTTAATTGACTCATCTATTTCTTCCGTCTCTGGGTCGTCTTTTTCGGGGTCTAAAATCAAGCCATTTACTCGAGACAGCTCTTGATTGAATTGGATCATTTCCGGCACTGTCTCTGCCCGAAAGCTATTGCCTGAAGCTAATAAACCTAAAGCTTCAATAATGGAGGTTTTGCCCCGCGCGTTCGGACCCACAATCACTGTGGTTTGCTCACTAAACTCAAAATTTCTTTGCAGATAATTGCGAAAAGACTGAAGACTTAATTGCTGGACTTGCATCTGGGCTATTCTACCTGACAAACAGCTTATTGTTTGTGCTCAATGTTGAAAGATGCAAACGAACTTTGGGGAATAGAAATATATCCCGGAGCTCGCAAGTTGAAAGTACTCTTAAATTCACTGCCCGGAATACTAATGCTGCCGCGGTTAGTCTGGAACGTCACAGTGGCAGTTTGGCCATTGTTATTGTGGGTGACGCTGACTGAACTAATGCTGGTCACTGCCCCCCCACTGTTGTTTGCTAAGTTGCGCAGTTCATCCATGGAGTATGGATTACCACCACTGCCACCCACTTTACAGTCATTGATAGTTACGGGTTGAATGCGTCCCGCATCTGCGCCATTAGGATTCTTACGGACAGTCCAAGCATTAATAATGTCTGCCATTTCTGCTTGTGATAACCAAGGATGACTTCTGCCACAGTTGGGACCACTCGAAGAATATCCTGATCGATACCATGCCTTATAAAACCAGGGTGAGTTTGCTTTCCGCTCCCACGCTCGGCTTGCCCAATCTCCGCCACCGCCACCACCATCAGTATCCCACCCACCCGTGTTGGAGTAACCACCGTGAGTCGAAGCGTACTGGGTGGAAACAGGGCTCCCCCCACCATCTACCAAGACCCAACCTTTGGTTTCATTAACAGCTTGCTCCCAAGCTCCACCTTTGCGCTGGTTCTTAAAAACCTGACAAGCTTCAGTGGTGCAGATCCTTTTTTGACCATTGTTAGTATAACGCACAGCATAGGTCCGGGCCGCAATCGCTTGGGCTTTCAGCGCATTTAAATTCCAGCTACCCGGCATCTCAAAAATCCCTTGCAAATATTGATCTTCAAAGGAAATTCTACCCACTCCCTGAACCTCAATCGTGTCACTGACGGAGTAATCTTTCTTTAAAGTCGCATTGGGGTAATAAGCACGCAGAATATCCTCTACCGATTGACCAGCATCAGCCCGAGCTTTGGCTCCATACTGACTCATGCCATTACGATGGGTGTAGGCCCCAAAACTAAAAACGGCAAAGGAATTACCCGGAGCTTGAGCTTTGTAACCAATACTGGCATTAAAATCGTCAGCCAATGGCACTTCACCCACTGAGGTCGTAAAAGTACCGGACCGAGCATTGATAATATCTTGCTGCTGAGAGGTTAAACTGGCAATTTGACCTGATAAATCCTGTTGATAAGCCCGAGCCTTTTGAATTTCACCTCGAAAGAAATCTGCTTGCTCATCGAGTTGCTTGGAAAGCGCGGCCAATTTGACTTGATCCGACTCTAATTTAGCTTTGTCAGTTTCTAGTTGCGCAATTTGTTGACCCATTTCTTGAATTAAGCGGTTATCCTGAGCATTGAGCGAATTACGATAAGCTAGATCTTTGGTCAGGCTCGCCGCCTCACTATTGGCGAAAAAAATC
>CAZVUJ010000229.1:0-1916 GCA_964630135.1 uncultured Pseudomonadales bacterium
CGGTTTCACGACCAGGCACAAGCAGTGTTCGGAAGACGTTTTCTGTGAATCCCGCATCTTTCATTAGCTGCTCGATAGCGAGCGCAGACTCTGGTACATTACTAGCGTGTTTTAAAACCAGCGTATTGCCAGCCATTAAGTTTGGGGCAATCTGGCGGAAAACCTGCCAGAAGGGAAAGTTCCAGGGCATAATCGACAGGATTGTTCCAATTGGCTGATAAGAAGTCATCGTCTTAGTGGCGTCAGTCTGGTGCAACTCGTCTTTTAATAGCTCTTCAGCATTTTCGGCATAATATCTACAAGCCCAAGCACATTTCTTGGCTTCGCCGACTCCACCACTTAGTGGTTTGCCCATTTCTCTAGTCATAATTTGCGCTAGATCATCAGCTCTCTCTTCAAGCAGGTCGGCGACTTTGTTCATATGTTTTGCTCTTGTGGCAAAATCTGTTCTCCGCCAGTTTTCCCAGGCTACAGCGACATCATCAATTATTTGTTCAACCTCTGCTGGCGTGTTCGTATCGAACTCATTTTCAATTTCCTCAGTTACCGGATTAATAACCTGCATTTTCCCCATTCGTAACCTCCTATTACTGTGCACTTTAATAACTCTGCTAGCTACATTATACATCTACTTTCTGATGCATAGAAACGATAGCTTACTTTTTATAGTAGTCTTGCATTTTGTCGAAAAGCGATTGATTGACCGATGGGTCAATTTTAACCTGGACCACCGTTACTACGCCAGCGGTTGGGTTAAATGATTGAACTGCCACTGTCCACTCCTAAAGTAGGTCTTTTGTGTTGCTTGAATAGTCGGTAGTTACGTCGATAACATGTACTCCTGATCCAGCCTCCAGCGCCGCCGTAAGCTGTTTCTGTAGCTCTTCAGGATTTGTAGCACGATGACCGTTAGCGCCATAGCTCTCCGCATAGGCTACAAAGTCTGGATTTTGGAATGACAAACCAAAGTCTGGCATGGAGTCCATACCCTGCTTCCAACGGATCATTTGGTATGACTGATCGTTGAGTATCAACACTACCAAGTGTTGATTTAGGCGCATGGCGGTTTCGAGCTCTTGCGAGTTCATCATGAAGCCACCATCGCCAACAACGGCAACAACCGGCTTATCGGGGTATACGAGCTTGGCCGCCATGGCGGACGGCAAGCCGGCGCCCATAGTCGCGAGTGCGTTATCGAGGAGCAAGGTGTTTTCGCTTCGAGTTTGGTAGTGCCGAGCAAACCAAATTTTGTACATGCCGTTATCAAGAGCAACAATTCCGTCTCCCGAAACACAGTCTCTCACTGTATTTACAACGACTTGCGGGGTGATTGTTTTTGCAGCCTTCACGTGTTCGTTGAAGTCTTTCTCAAGGGCCGTACGCGCCGGCACATGGTAATCGGTATCCCATTCAGTTTTTATGCTTTCAAGCTTCTCAGTGAGTTGCCAGATTGCGTTAGCAATATCGCCGACAACCTCAATTTGCGGATAATAAATGTCGTTTACGCTAGCCGAATCAAAGTTTATGTGAATAACCGTCCGATCACCACGCATAATGAAAGGCGGTTTTTCAACCACATCATGACCGACATTGATTATGACATCAGCTTGGTCAATGGTTTTGTGCACGTAATCATTGGCACTTAAGGCAGCGGTACCGCCATATTGCGGAAGCGATTCGTCAACAACGCCCTTGCCCATTTGCGTATTCACAAACGGAATATTATGCGTTGTGACCATTTTGGTAAGCATATTAGATGTTCGTTTGCGGTTTGCACCTGCTCCGATGACTATCAGTGGTTTTTTCGCTGTTTTCAACACTTCAATTGCACGAGTAATTGCTTTTTCGTCGGGAATTGGTCGCCTGGACTGTGTGATTGGGAATGGCTTGAACGATATTTCCTCACCGGCGATATC
>CAZVUJ010000230.1:0-1905 GCA_964630135.1 uncultured Pseudomonadales bacterium
ACTGTCAATTTCTTCTATCACCAACATCCGTCTATTGGGATTAGAGTTAGATTGACCAGCTAAAATTTGATCAACGTTTTCTTGAATTAAGCGTTGTGGGTAGCATCTGATATTGGCATAAGGGTTAGCTCGAAGGAGTGTGTCACGAAGCGCATAGACTTTAAGCCAACCCCCATATCCAGGGTTATCTGCTGCCATACGCACCGCCCCAACGCCATCTTGATCATCATCATCTACGAGCGTAAAGCGCTGAGCTCCAAGTCTGTTGAGCATGGTCGCCGCCTGAGATCCGACGCTGGCCCCAATCATGACGACATCAAGATCATCGTGAATCGCATCCTTGACATCTTGATCGAATAGTTTGTTGGCGCTGGCTTCACGAACTTGTCTGTGTAAATGAGGCGGTAGTACGTGAATTACTTCATATGCAATACGTCCTTTGCTAAGTCCGGTGGGGATAACTAACCTGGCACATTGATCATCGGAATACCCTTGTGCCTCTAGCCATTGAGCAAACTCATCGGACTTCCTCAAACCTTCAAGCTCCATACGTTTTGCTTGAGGATGAAAGCGCTTGTACAATGCCAGCAAGTCTCCCATTCGCGTGTCTATGGTAGTGACGCTCTGTGCTGCGGTAATTAATTGCTCATATGTTTGGTATTCAAGTAAGTCTCCATTTTTAAATAACCTTGGCTCAAGACTCCCTTTATTTATTTCTTCGACAAATTGACTGTTTTCGTCAGCGGATGTGCTTTCTAGTGCTTGTGCTTGTCTGGATGTTGCTAATTGTTGAGCGTTGAGTTTCTCCCGAATTGCTTTGGCTGCGTCAATTGTTTGATTGAAAGGTCCACACACAATTTTTATTGTCTCTCCATTTGCAGTAAATACATCGTAATGATGGCGCAAAATCGTACTAAGAACTTGTGCGGTTGGAGTTATAGTTTTCCCGAGTGTATGCCAGCTACCATGCTTACCAACCAATCCAGCAAAAGTATCATCATGGATATCTGCAATGCCGTAGAGTAGTGGCTTTCCTGGTTTGCCCAGGTGTTTCCGTACTTCATCAACTCCGGCAATAAGCTCGAGCACGACATTGCTTGCATCTTGAATTGAAACACCATATTTTCTCGAATCTGTATTATTGAGTCTGAAAAAACGAGATACTGCGTAAATTTGACTTTCTGGTGTGTTGGCAAGCGACTGGAGAGCTTTAGCATCAAAGGAGGTGTGCTCTGTGGGTATCTCGAAGTCTAACGCCCACAGAGTCGAGTGAGTTGCTTCTGGTTTTCCGATAAGGTCTATTATTGGTGCATCCAATTTTCCCGGACGAATCAGGCAGCCGCCCACAATTACTGGTCGACCATCTGATGCCATTTTACGCACCATCACAAATGAATCATTAGGGCTAAAACCCTCAGAAAAGATTGCTAGCAGCTCGCTCCACGATTGGGGTGATTGGGAATTGATATTACCCATAGTGCCTTCTTCGACATACACTTGGGTGCTGGCTTGAATAAAGGCTGCAACCTCATCTACAGAGAAGGCTCCAATGCGCCCTATCGAGACCTCCAATCCGTTACGATGCTCAACTGCAAAAAAATTTTCGCCTTTTCCCGCAAAGTCGTAATATGGGTTTTGAAGATGGTTAGCCTCGACAACTTCACGATGCAAACCAATTAGATCAGGTCTTTGGAGTGGTGTAGGCAATGATCTAAGCAAATGAGCGGTGTGTAGTCTTTGGTTCGCTAAAGCTTCAGGGAGTAGTGCCATAGTAATGCTATATGGTTTTTGGCGTTATTAGTAATTTTGCTACACGATATTCTATCATTATTATAGGCATTTTTATCCTTCCTGCTATAATACGCCTCATGATTTGGGCTTTACGAACGCTTGCCAGCCTGGTAC
>CAZVUJ010000231.1:0-1899 GCA_964630135.1 uncultured Pseudomonadales bacterium
AAGAACACCTCAAAATCCTGGCAGAAACTACTGCTCGTCAAGGCTTTTATGCTCACTCACCCAGTTACTTTAAAACCATGTGGCAAACTTTAGGTAGCTCAGGCATGATGCGAATTTTTGAAGCCCATTACGAAGGGCAAATCTTGGTTTCCTGGATCATGTTTATCTTTAATGGGGTCTTGTATTACCCATATGGCGCTTCACGATCAATTCATCGAGACGTCATGGCTAGTAACCTAATGATGTGGGAGATGATTATTTTTGGCAAACAACAAGGTTGCACCTTATTTGACATGTGGGGTTCACTGGGACCTCAACCCAATGAGAAAGATCCTTGGTTTGGCTTTCATCGTTTTAAAAAAGGCTATGGAGGGGAACTGATGGAGTTTTTAGGTACCTATGATTTAGTCTTAGATAATCCCAAGTATCAACTGTTTAGAATTGTTGAGAACTGGCGCTGGAAATTACTTAGAATAAAAGCTAGACTCAAACGATAATGATGGGAGATTTCTTTCGCAAATTCTCTAGCCATACGTCTCGGGCCGTAGGCTCACCCTTGGCTTTTATCCTGGCAATTTCCTTGATTATCTTTTGGTTTGTCTCGGGCCCTTTTTTTGATTTCTCTGACACCTGGCAGCTAGTTATCAATACTTCCACTACTATTGTCACCTTTTTGATGGTTTTCCTGATTCAGAACACTCAAAACCGTGATGCTCGAGCTATGCACTTGAAACTCGATGAGTTGATTAAATCTGCCAAAGGTGCTCGCACAGCCATGGTCGAGATTGAAGAACTTTCGGATGAAGAACTCGATGACCTTCATCACGAATTTCACGCTTTGCATATTAAATATAGTGAAGCTTTGGAGAAACGTAAAAGTAAAAAATAGTCACTCACCTGCCTAGAAAAGGACAATATGGCCCATACTCGTTTTCAACGCATCTTACTTAAAGTCGGAGGCGAATCTTTGATAGGCGATCGAGAATACGGGATCGATCCTCACGCAGCCATGGAAGTAGCTGAACAAATTTCAGCAGTTCAAGCCTTGGGTGTTGAAATTGCTGTCGTTATCGGCGGAGGCAATATCTTCCGTGGTATTTCTGGTTCAAAAAACGGCATTGATCGCGCCACCGCCGATTACATGGGAATGTTAGCCACAGTTATGAATGCCTTAGCTCTTCAAGATGCCTTAGAAAAAATTGGGGTGGAGACCCGCGTTCAATCAGCTTTACAGATGCCAGCTGTGGCTGAAAGTTTTGTCCGCCGCAAGGCGATTCGTCACATGGAAAAGGGCAGAGTTGTTATCCTAGCCGCCGGAACTGGTGTACCGTATGTGACCACTGATACTGGAGCTTCACTCCATGCTCTGGAGTTAGGTTGCGATGTTTTAATGAAAGCTACCAAAGTAAATGGTATCTACGACAAAGATCCTGTCAAATACCCTGAAGCGAAACGCTACAAAACCCTCAAGTTCATGGACGCGATTGCCCAAGGCTTAGAAGTTATGGACACAGCTGCGATTGCCATGAGTAAAGACAACAACATGCCACTGATGGTCTTTGAACTGTTTGAAAAAGATAACTTAACTCGAGCCGTCCAAGGTGAAGATATTGGTACCTATTGCAGTAATGATGTCGAAACTGAGTTTGCGTAAATTAGGTTAGGCTTCGCTATATACTCCTAGGCTTTTACTCTATAATCTTTTGTAGTTTTGTTTTAAGGGAAATGCATGGTAGTTGATGGTTCAAATACCCCTGAGCTGGTTGTGAGTGAAGAGGATCTTGTTAAAAAAAGACAAGAGTTTTTAGATACTTCTCGCCAAAAATTAACTCAAATCGCAGAAACAGTCACTGACCCTCACTTAAGACAAAAAGCTGAAATTGCTTTTTCCCTTCATAC
>CAZVUJ010000232.1:0-1893 GCA_964630135.1 uncultured Pseudomonadales bacterium
ACATGAAATTAATAAGGGCTCTATTGATAATGACAACTTTTCCCTCTGAATTACTGGCATAGTATGTTCGTGTCGGGTCGTAAAAATAAAGAGGAGTTAAGCCAAAATTATGCAATAGTCTATGAGTCTCGACGTTATAACTGCCTACTTCGGCGACATGCAAATCTATGTCTTTGGGAATAAATGCTTGGTATTTCTCACTATAGAGATGATATAAAAATCTTGAATGGTTGAGGACATAGCGAATGCTATTGAAAGTTGCATCATCTTCAGCGTTGAGAATAACCCTCACACACATCCTAAAGCCTTGTTCTGAAAACGGGTGGTTTTCAAGCAGGGCAATATCGGCAGAATAACCCATGTTGTTGGATACTTGCGCCGAGGTTCGGTGAGCTTTGGATGACGTTTAAACCCCAGTTGCCATGCAAGCTAATCACTAGTTGTTGAAAGTCTCGGAGCGGTTCTTTGCTGTGTCTCGTGAGAATAAAGTAAGTCTGCTTGGGTTTTTCGGTCGTTTCTTGCATATGGTATTATAGCATTTTGCTAAGCTAATTCGGGTTTGCACCGCACATGGTGTTAGATACTGGTAGTGGTCTACCTCCAGAATAGACTTCTTCGCAGGTGAAGGTGGGTGCGAGCATATAGGCAGGCAGTGGTGTCGGAACTCCTGGAGCGAGCGTAGGCGTTGGGGAGGGCACACGAGCGAGCGTGGGGGAGGGTGGCACAGGGGTGGCGTTGGGGTTATACGTGGTTGGAGTTGGAACTTGCGTGGGTGTGGGGTAGAGCGTCTCTTCAGTCACGTCTTCAACCTCATCGATAATATCATCAATGGGATCATCACCGTCTCCACCCTCAGTCACTTCAATCACCGTTGTACCGGTGCTTGTTTCAATCGTAAGCGTGTAATTTCCTGAGCCAAAAGAGGTTTGACCAAATGAATCCAGATTGCGATTGAGCTTATCAAACAAATTTTGGACATCGGCAAATCCCATTAAGCCACTTTTAATGAGGTTGCCAAAAGCATCGTAGTGATACACTTTACCGGAAGCAGTGATGTCAATGGTTTCTTCGCCATTTTCGCCCGTGCGTTTTAAGGATATTTTTCTGATTTGGCGTTTCGTGGCAAACTCGGGACTTTCAAAGGCTTTGGCTTGTTGTTCGATCCTTTCCTGAGCTGCTTTTTGAGAGTTTACATAGACAACGATTAACGTTCCCGGAATAATAATAAAAAATGCTACAGCTAAACCTAGGAGAATTTGGTTTTTGCGGCGACCTGCTAGGGTAGGCAAAAGTAGAGAGGCGGGAGCATTCATGGATATTATCACTCTATCATGCTCTAAAAGTTCGCAGTAGTGCGTGCAAGAAAAAATCCGGCCTCATAATCGAGCTACCGGATTCTTTCATTCAAACTGCATTTTTAACACATGAAGTTATTCTTAACGGGTAACCGAAATGGTAGTTCCCGCTTCAAGCTCTGAGGCTGCAGTCGCGACTACCCGACCATTAGCATCAAGGTTAATGGTGTAGCGGGTGTTATCAGCAGTGCCGATGCTAGGATCTTCAGGAATGGAAGCAATATAGGTTGGCACTAAGTCTGGGGCCAAATTAATACAGGTTCCCCCAATTCCCGTTCCACCATTACCAACGCAAGTTTCAGCGGTGGTAATAACTGTGGGTAAATTACCGTTATTCTCGGCTGCATATTGGTAGATCGCGTTGGTGAGTGAGTACAAATCAGCTCTCCGTTGTGTATCTCTGGCAGAGGCGAATTGGCGACCGGGATTAACCGCGACCAAAACAACAGCTGCTAAAATACCAATGATACCGATAACAACCAACAACTCGATTAAGGTAAAACCTTGACGCCGGGCAGGCAACAATCGATGTAGTTTC
>CAZVUJ010000233.1:0-1877 GCA_964630135.1 uncultured Pseudomonadales bacterium
TTACACTGGTATTCCAGCCTGGTTTATAAACATTCAATCCATCAAAGATCAATTAATCAAAAATAACGAACCTATAAACTGGGTGCCTTCTCACTTAAAATTTGGCCGGTTTGGCAAAGGCTTAGAAACAGCACCGGATTGGAATATTTCGAGATCGAGGTATTGGGGGACGCCAATACCTATATGGAGATCACCGGTTAAAGACGCAAGATCAGGAAGTAAAGAAGTCTATCGGGTTATAGGCAGCATTGAAGAGTTAAAACAGTGGGCGGTTGACCCCAAACGAGTTGAAGGGTTAACGGATATTCATCGGGAATATATCGATGACATCGAAGTGTGGGTCGATGATGCCAAAACGATAAAGGGTATAAGAATTCCTGAAGTCTTTGATTGCTGGGTGGAATCGGGAAGTATGCCCTATGCGAGCGAGCACTATCCTTTTGAAAACCAGGAAAAATTCGACAAGCGCCATCCAGCGCAATTTATTAGTGAGTATATCGCGCAAACCCGGGCCTGGTTTTATACCCTGCATGTCATGTCGGTGGCTTTGTTTGGCAAACATACCTTTGAAAACGCGCTCACCACGGGCACCATTATGGCGGCTGACGGCACCAAGATGAGCAAGAGCAAGCGCAATTTTACTGATCCTATGCTTTTAATTGAAAAATACGGTGTGGATGCACTGCGCTTGTATTTTGCTAGTTCACCGGTGATGAAAACGGCCGAAAACGTGAATTTCTCCGAAACCCAAGTTGATGAAATCAGAAAAAAAGTGTTAGTGATGATGTGGAATGTGACCTCGTTTTATAAACTCTATGATGATGGCGGACAAAACTTTGAGTTTCCATCAAATCCAGAGCATGTTTTAGACAAATGGTTAATCTCTAAAACAGAGGGTCTGACTCAAACCGTGATGCAAGCAATGGATAGGTATGACGTGGTTACGGCTTCACGCTCCCTCATGGAATTTGTCGATGAGCTATCGACGTGGTGGTTGCGCTTGAGCCGAGAGAGATTGCGCGATAAACAAACCAATGCTCAGGTCCTGCAAGTCTTTCGCGCTACCTTGTTGCGCTGGAGCTTGCTCATTGCACCCTTTGCCCCGTTTTTTACTGAGCTCGTTTACCAAAACCTAGTCCAAAACGGCAAAGAATCAATCCACTTAGAGTTACTACCAACCCAAACGGCTTTTAGTGACGCTGCTTTAGAAAAAAAGATGTGGCTTGTTCAGCAAATAGTGCAGTCTATCCATTCGATACGCAAAACTAATAGTATCAAACTACGGCAACCATTAGGTAAGTGGGCTGTTGATCGAAAAACGGGGAAAATCTTAATTGACTCACCAGATCTAATAGAACTCGTTCAGCAAGAAACCAATGTAAAAGACTTGGTTACGATAACGCCTGAGTTTGCTAGTCACGAACATGTGGTCCAAAGTGCCAGTGCGACCCAGGCAGTAGGGTGCAATGTGTATATTGACCTCACCATAACTCCAGAGCTCAAGGCCGAGGGAGAGGCTCGAGAGTTAATCCGCACCATTATGGACGCGCGCAAAGCCGCCAAAACTGCTCACGATGAGTTGGTCGATGTAGAATTGCCTCAATGGCCCGAACAATTCGAGGCTGAGATCAAAGCCAAAGTCTTAGCTAAAACACTTAAAAAAGGTGAAACGCTGCGTATCGTTCGGTCATAAGAAATCAAGTAAACTCAATTCATGGCAAAACAAACTCAATTGTTTGTGATGGCGCTGTCGCTTCTCATCTTGTTAGGTGTCAGCGCGCTTATCGTTAACTCCGTGGCACCCGCTAACGTTCAAGCGCAAGCGATGTATATGGTTCTGGGTTTGGGTCTCAAGTATTTGGTCAGTAGCATTGATT
>CAZVUJ010000234.1:0-1865 GCA_964630135.1 uncultured Pseudomonadales bacterium
GCTTAAAAGTTGTTTAGTGAGTTTCTTGCTGAGTTCAACACCGGGTTGGTCGAACGCGTTTATCCTATAATACTCGCCCAAAAAAGCAATACTGGCTTCAAAAAACATAAAAAGCTGACCCAGTTCATAGGCATTTATTTCTGGGATGGTGATGGTCAGCGTCGGTTTTTTGTATTCCGCGAGCGCTTGTTCAGTGCCCTTTTTTTCGATGTTCATGAGTTCATGAAAACTTCGCTTCAAACCTGGAATTTGTGGCGAATCTTCTTTCTCAACTTCAATAAAGGCAATCATTTTATCTTTGGGGCCCTCGGTCCACAGTTGTAACTGTGAATGTTGATCTGTAACGCCCAAAGCTTGTAGAGGCGTGAGGCCTTTGCCCTGTTTTCCGATACTTTCGGCGAGCAGTTGACGGTACCAATCCGCCAAAGCATGCAAGCGGGTGGAATAAGGCAGCATCACCGTGATGTGTATGCCGTATTTCCATTCGAGCAAATATTGTGTGCTAGCCAATTGAAAAGGTAAATTTTGCTCAAAATCCGTTTTTTCAAAGCACTTTGCCATGTCAGCAGCCCCTCGTAGCAGCTCTTCAATATCTATCCCAAGTAAAGCGGCAGGAAAGAGCCCAACAGGAGTGAGTACAGAAAAACGCCCACCGACATTCTCAGGGATATCTAACATCGAAATACCATATTCTCGGCCCAGTTTGCGCAAGTCACCTTTTTCGGGATCTGTAATAAATACAAAATTTTCTTTAGATACTTTTTGTTTGAAATATCGATACTGCGCCATAGTTTCTGGAGTACTGCCCGATTTTGAAATAACAATAAATAGAGTTTGATCGGGATCAATCACTTTTTCCACTTCACTTACTAGATCTAAATTATCAATCACAAAGAGGCGAGGTTTGCTACGCAAATTGTAATAAGTTCCAAGCAAGGCATCCCTCAAACAAGTGATACCAAGGGCACTCCCTCCAATACCAAGAACAACGATATCGTTAAACTTTCCACGCAATTTTCCCGTCAATTCTTTGACTGCCAATACAGGCCCAGGCAGCTTGGGCAAAAGAAGAAACCCCTGCTCATGGGCGTAAAAAGTCTTTAAAAAACCACTGATCTTATTTGCCTCACTTTTCAGCTCTGCAAGAGTTAGACCTTCGTTCCCCAAGGCCACGATCTGTTCCAAAGAAAGATTCATTTGCGTTTCTTCCAGTCGGTCAGGAATTTTTCCAAACCAGCTGTTGTTAAGGGATGTTGAGTGAGCTTTTTGAAGATGTCATATGAAAGCGTAGCAATATGCGCCCCCAATTGTGCTGCTTCTGTAACATGTCTAGGATGTCGTACGCTCGCAACCAAAACCTCCGTCTCAAAATCATAATTGGAAAAAATATCCATGATCTCAGCCACCACTGTCATGCCGTCCTGACCTGCTTCATCAAGACGCCCAATAAAAGGACTAACCATTGCCGCACCCGCTTTCGCCGCCAATAATGCCTGATTTGCAGAAAACACCAAAGTCACATTGGTCGGAATGCCTTCTGTTTTCAAGGCTTGCACAGCGCGAAGTCCATCAGGAGTCATGGGAACCTTAACCACAATATTTTCTGCCCAGGTGGCATATTCTCGTCCCTCCTTCATCATACCATTAAAATCCGTCGCTAAAACCTCCATGCTCACCGGTCCTCGCACCAGTCGGCAAATCGCCTGAAGGTGTTTTTTGGGGTCAACCTTTCCTTCCTTGGCGAGCAAGGTAGGGTTGGTAGTGATGCCGTCCAAAAGGCCCCACGAAGCGATCTCTTTGATTTCCTTTAAATGGGCCGTGTCCAAGAAAAGTTTCATAGGCGAGGAGTTAGACTGGACTCAGGG
>CAZVUJ010000235.1:0-1862 GCA_964630135.1 uncultured Pseudomonadales bacterium
TGCCCTCCTCACGCATGAAGCTTCTGGAAGGGTAAAACAGGCACACTTCGCCGATATAAAATATGCTTCGCTTGGCTCATTCAGGATTGACAAGTAAAGTGCGTAAGTCCTGAATTAAATTTTTTGACAAAATACTGTTCGAGGAATGAAGTGACGAGAACTAAAAACCGGGTGATCCAGACTTCTCGCTTTGCCGAGTCTGACTCGGCTTGGCTCGAAGAATATATTGCTACCCTTTAGAGGTGTAAAAAGTGCGTTATTGAAACTGCTTTATACGCGCTTGACCGTATACGTCTGCAGCTGGTGTAAGAAAGCTGCCGGGGAGTCCTCCACCAAAAACCGCTGAAACTCCTGATAAATTGTCTTGCGTTTTTCGCTATCCAGTTCTTTGCGCCCGTCCTCGAGCAATTGATCGATCTTGGGGCTGGGGTAGTGAGTGATATGGGTGGCTTGGGTGGAGTGCCACACTACATACTGATCCGGGTCGTCAGGAATTTGTTGGCCGATCAAAAGAATTTGATAATCATTGGTATCGGGCGCGGGCACAACCCGCAGCTTGGCTTCAACGCCAATTTGCCGCCAGCTATCCACAATCAAGGTAGCCATATCGGCATAGGCCGGAGTCGTGGTCAGGGTGACATTGAGCGCAAAATTGCCCGAGCCTTCTTTGGCGGTTGTGAGCATCCGCTGTGCTGTTTCGATGCTGTGATCATAGCGCTTGACTTGCGGGTTATAGACCCAAGAATTTTTAGCAACCGGGCTTATGACTCGCGCGGCATCAGATTTTTTGGGTGTGGCGTAGGTCAACAGCTGGCGAATGCTTTTTTGCTTCAGTTGATCGTCGGCGGTATTGAAAAGCAACGTTAAATAGCGCTTGGTCGAGGCTTCTTCGGTGACTTCTACATTGGGCCAGGTAGTGAGATAGGGATTGTTCACCTTTTCGATTGCATCCACTTTCCCGAGTTTGAAGGCCGTGACGGCATCCTGCTCGGTCGCGTAAAAACGATAGGTGATCTCTTGAGTCGGCGAATCCAAGGTTAGGGATGACAGGTACGAACCATCAAATTCAACTTTGGAAATATACAAGTCCTTGGTGCCAATCACAATCGTGCGCTTTTTGAGGCGACCTGTGGTGGAGCGCTTGAGCAGTGGCTGTGACACAATCACCGGAAACGGTGCATAGGCTTCCTTCAACTCAAAGGAGATCTGACGGTCAGAGAGCACCTGTCTCTTGACTTCATTGAGTTGGACATTGATATCGTGGGCAGTCAGGGGTGCCCCATCGTACCAGGTTAGGTTTTCTTTGAGCGTAAAAGTGTAGGTTTTGCCGTCAGGGGAAACCTCATAGCCTGTGGCCAAATCAGGCAGCGGCTTGTCGTCTGGGCCAATTTTCATGAGTCCCTGACCCACTTGCTCCTGAATATCAAGCGGTAATTCGCTCAAGCCAAAGGCGCCGACTCGTGCCACATAGCGCACCTGTTTGGAGGGCAAGAGGGCGATGATTCGCTGCGCATTGGTAACCACCAGAACCCCGGCAATAATACCTATCACAATCACGATCTTGTGTTTGCTAAAAAAACTGGTGATCCACCAGTTCGTTCTAAGCAGTGATTTGGTCAGTTTACTCATGGAAAGTCAATTGTACTACACCCCCATTTTAATCAGCGCTGCACCCGACCTGCGCGCACTTCCCGAAGGTCGTCATCCTGCTTTTTACTTGACATCGCAGATGCAGTCAGGTGTGGTCTAAACCCTCGCTTGCTGGGGCAATTGCAGAAGCTGAGATACATCGGTAACACTCATGCGGTAGAATCGATGACGATTCTAGCAAGGGAGATCACTCATGAGTTACCGCCGTCACT
>CAZVUJ010000236.1:0-1858 GCA_964630135.1 uncultured Pseudomonadales bacterium
GCAGGAAAAAAGATTTTGGTGGTGCCCCAGGCGGTCATAACGCACCTCGGCGCGGCCAGCACGCCGCGCAATCGAAAGCTGGTTATGAGTTGGTTTCAGGCTTCCCGCTTATATTTTTTTCAAAAACACTTTGGTAATGTTCGCGCTTTTCTACTGGAAGGTTTTTTGCGGTTCTTTGAGGCAAGACGCTCTATCTTAGGGAGTCTGTTGTTTACCTTGACCCTTAGTCCTGGATTAGAGCACTTACTATGAATCACAGGACATTGCCTCTCACCATTATTATTCTGGTGAAAAACGAAGCAGCCAACTTGGAAGAATTATTGCCAACTCTGAAGTTCGCCCGGGAAATTTTGGTGGTCGACGATGCGTCAACTGATAAAACAGCCTCGGTAGCAAGAAAGCATAAGGCAAAAGTGCGCCGCTATCCAGTGGGAAGTGATTTTTCCCGAGCTCGGAATTGGGCTCTGTCTAAGGCAACCACTGAATGGGTTTTATTTGTGGACGCTGACGAGCGTTTAAGCTCAAAGGCAATTGCTTGTTTGCGACATATATTTTCCCAGCCAATCACTGCCACAGGTTTTGCCATTAAGCGCCGGGATTATTTATGGGGTCAGAAAATGAGACATGGTGAAGTGCGGGAGGTGACTTTAGTGCGCATGGGACCACGTTCAAGTCAATCATGGCAGGGAAAAGTGCATGAAGTTTGGCACATCCCCGATGTCGATATCATTGAGGGTAGTATTCATCATTATTCTCATCACTCACTCCTGCTTTCAGTCAAAAAAGTCCTCAAGTACGCTCGGTTAGAGGCTGCTTCAAGATCTGAGCGGGGGAGGAGTTGGGCCTGGGCTGAAATGTTCTATCCAGGCGCGAAATTTTTTCAAAACTATATACTAAGATCTGGTTGGAAAGACGGCAAACGGGGAATGTATTATGCGCTGCTTATGAGCGTACACTCTCTGGCAGTGCGTCTGTATGAGATTCATGCTTCGCTCGGCCTCCATCGGCCACGCTCAGCATGGGCTCACAGTGCTCAGATAGTAACAATTCTGACCATTATAGCCATTCCCTTCGGACAGCTAACGCGCATCCAAATCAATGCCGCAGTGGCTGTGTATGTGTTTGAAATTCTTATGGTTGTGGCGGTAGTGCTGTGGGCAGGATTGCTGTGTCAGCAAGTGAGGCTGCCCCAGCCAGCCGGCTGGACAATAGGACTGCTGGTGTTCTCACTGCTCATGGGCATAAGTTTGTTGGTCAATGCTCAGGCGCTGCAATCGAACTTATTGCCGGCAGCTTTATATTGGTGGCGCTGGCTTGCCTACAGTGCTTTTGGTTGGTTGTTGTGGGATGGAGTTAGCACCCGCTGGCTGTCATTCTCTTGGCGCAAAGCAATTGAATACTTTGGTTGTATCTACCTCGTAACAGGCTGGCTGCAGTATGTGTTTATGCCTGACATGCGGTGGCTGCTGGCCTACGGCTGGGACGATCATTACTATCGCATGATTGGCTCACTGTTTGATCCGAATTTTTTAGGACTGATCATTGTATTGTTTGGGATCTACCTGCTTGTATATAGCAAAAAGTTTGGCCACGTAGTGGGCGCGCTGAGTATGGTCAGCTTGGCACTGACCTATTCACGAAGTTCCTATGCCGCCTTTTTAGGCTGTGTTTGTTTAAGTGTATGGGTCCTGCGCTACTTCAAGCGGGCGATTTTGTACACAGCCATCTTGGGCTTAAGCCTCCTTGTTTTTAGCAATCTCATTAAACCTGGTGGTGAGGGTGTAAATCTAGCCAGAACATATTCGATTGTCCATCGGGCGCGTAGCATTGTCACTGGTTGGGATATTTTCAAGCAAGC
>CAZVUJ010000237.1:0-1856 GCA_964630135.1 uncultured Pseudomonadales bacterium
TCAAATCTCCCCCCCGATAAAATTATGTTGTGTTTTTTTGCCGGTTTCACTTGATGCACAGGAGGATAGAGAATTTGTGATTCAACCGAAAACGTGGTGTCAACGACGCGCTTGGTGAATTGAGAATTACATATAACTGATGTTATTGTTGCTCGCTTAATTCGATTAATTAAAGAACTTTGTTTACTCGTAATAAACGGAACCTGCAGGTGGACATAATTATGCTGTGCTGCCATAAGCGGCAGGTTTCCGTCTGACACGAAAAACAAACTGTGATACCTTCGCTGAAGTTTGAGTTTTTCCCACCATGATCCCTGGGTTTGTTGCAAAAAAGCCTGAGCATTGACGGTTGAGTGTGCAAGGCTTAAGCCAAAACGCTTGGAAAGCTGAGAGATGATTGCTTCATGCGGCCACCACCATTCAACTTGAAAGCCAAGATTGGCAAAGGCTTGAGCTACTCCCGCCAAATACCGTTCGCCACCACCCAAAGTGTCGAGATAGGGAGAGTAAATGCCAAGTTTTTTCATTATCGTGTGCTTCTATGCGTGTTTAGTAAGCTGTAGTTTAAATATTTAAAGCGAGTTGGTATGTTCATAATTATTTAACTGTTCTTAGTACTTGATCCACCCGCACTTCTTATTGCATAGTCATCCTGAACCTGGCTGAAAGCCAAGTGAAGGATCTAACCTCGTGTTGTTTTTCGCTGATACTTGATCTTTCTCTTGAGCAAAGCTCAGGATCAGGATGACAGTACCGTAGTATTTAGGTGACAACTGTAGGTGGGTTAATTTTTGGCACATGTTGCATTTCCCATAATTTGACATAGACGATAAGCTTGTCAATCATTTGGAAATAACTCTCAAATAACCCGGCCCTGCCATAACGATAAAGCTTTTTTCCTAAATAGTTACTCACAAAAAAAGTCACCCCAATTCTGACTAAACGCCACCAAGCGACGGGGGGATGCTTGGCTTGTAAGCGCAATTGGGCTTCCATTTCCGACCATTCATTAGTTTTAGTTAACATCGACGTAATGTCAGTGTGAGTGTAGTGCAACAGAGGTTCTTTGAGTTCGCCACTCAAGCCCGTAAATTCAGGTGTTTCGTGAACCTTTCCTTGCCACGATTTTAGGCTGGAGCGATAAAAGAGGCGATGAACGCGGTCGGGATACATTTCAGTGCCCAAAAAAAAGTTACGGCGGGGAAGGGTGTAGGCGGTTATGTTCGGTGGCTGTTTGGCATCATTTACTCTAGTGACGATTGAGGTAATTTCTGCTTGTAGTTGGGGAGTCACTACTTCGTCTGCATCGATATACACCACCCAATCGGTGGAGACAAATTTTAATGCCTCCGTGCGCTTGCCGGCAAAATCTGGTTGGGTAGCTGAGTGAATGTGCGACTTGTAGTGGCGGGCAATAGTGGTGGTTTCATCAGTAGAGCCATCATCAAGAATAAGGAGCGTATCTACCCAAGATAACGACTCAAGCGTTTTGGCTAGGGTAGCCTGGCTGTTTTTGGTTAAGATAATAGCTGTCAGTGATAAGCTCATAATGAAAGCGATGCTTTAGCAACCAATAATTTTGTTTTTAAGGGCGCATATTTAAGGGCGAACTTGAGTCTGTTTTTGGTCAAATAACGATTTTGGAGCTCAGAGCCAGAACCTCCGGTTGCGCCACCATTTTTGTGCCAGATTTTAGATTGGGGTTGATACACAACTTTCATGCCTTTTTTACGGGCTCTCACTGACCAATCAGCATCCTCTAAATACATAAAATAGTCCTCGGGCATAAAACCAATTTTTTCGAGAGTTGGGGTAGCAAAGGCCAGGCAGCAGCCGGTCGCAAAATCGGTTTGAGT
>CAZVUJ010000238.1:0-1851 GCA_964630135.1 uncultured Pseudomonadales bacterium
ACCAATGGTATGCCAGTCAACTGAAGATCAACCTCATCTGGGCTAAGTCAGCTCAGTGTAAAGGCAAGATTGAAAGGTTCTGGGGATTTGTCCAGGATGATTTTGTCCCCGGAGTGATCAAGGCTACTAGTCTCGAAGAGGTTAACGGCAAGTGGCGAGTGTGGTTAGCATGGTACAACTACAAGTTTAGAAGTCCTTACTTTGATAACGAGACTCATGCAGCACGATACCGACTAAGTCAGAGAAAACTCAAACGGGTGGTGTTGGAGAATTTGCTCTTAATTGAGGAGAGAAGGAAAGTCACTAGGGAAAGTACCATTTCACTCTACGGTAAACACTACTATGTCCCACCCGGGTACATTGGTTGCAGGATTTGGATCAAGATTAAGGGCAACAAGGTGCTCATGGAAGCCAACGGGAAGATATTCCACAGCACCCGGATTCGGTTGAATTAAGTCTCATTCAACCAATCCCATAATACTCCCGCAATGCGCATGGAGCCGGGTGGGTAGTGGCTATTCTACCCTGACAATTGAAATGCAACAAAAACAGACAAGTCAGAGGTTAAGTGACAGTTTACCAAAAAAGCTCGGGCGAGAATCACCTGCAATCTTTTAAACCCGTATCACTTGATTTCCAGCGTCTTTTTGGCATTTCTTCCCGACTTAGCAATGGAAAAACACAAGCCCATAAGCAAGCATAAACTAATAAGCGAGCTGCCTCCCACCGACACAAACGGCAGGGTGATACCCGTCACCGGCAGGATTCCCATATTCATGCCCATATTAATACTTGCCTGAACCAGAATCAGTGACAGCATCATCACAGCCACCATGCTGCCCTCGTCGGTAGCCGCGGTGCGCGCCACTGCCAACAGCCCCCAACCCAAACCGAGGTAAGCGCTGATTACCACTAACCCCCCCACAAACCCCATTTCTTCGACTAATGAAGCGAAAATAAAATCAGTGTGGCGCTCAGGCAAAAAATGCAGCTGTGATTGCGTGCCCTGCCCCAAACCCCGACCCAACAGCTTCCCCGAACCAACGGCAATCATGGCTTGCGCGGCATTATACCCCAAGCCCTGCGGGTCGCCCGCGGGCTCGACGAAACTGATAAGGCGATTGCGCTGATAGGGCTTCAGGAAGCTAAAACCCACGGGCAAGCACAACAAGGCAATAAGCAACACCACACACAAGCGCTTGAAATCCACCCCGGCGGCCACTAAACCCACAACCACAATCGAGCCCAAAACCAAGGCAGTGCCTAAATCAGGCTGGATAAAGACAAAGAGGAGCGGAATGGCAGCAAGTATCAGCGTGGTACCTAATTTTTTCCAGCTTTTGGGATATTGTTTCACCAAGACGTTAGCTAAAAAGAGAATAAGAAGCGGCTTAGCCATTTCTGAGGTTTGCAACCGGACGCCCAAAATTTCCAGCCACCGGACACTGCCCCGAGCTTCCGAGCCCACAGCCACGGTTGCAACCAGGATGAGTACTAATATCACATAATAAGGCCAGGCAGAAAACATCCATAGGCGGTAATCAATGCTACTGACCACATACATGAGCCCCAGTCCCAGCACCATGTACATAACTTGTGCCTGAAGGTTAGCTGGAGCCACCGAGTTAACGATATGGGTGCTGACACCCAGCAAGATGATACGCGAAAGAGCTATCACCAACAATTGAGTTTGTTTTGCCATGAATTGAGTTTACTTGATTTGTTTATGACCGAACGATACGCAGCGTTTCACCTTTTTTAAGTGTTTTAGCTAAAACTTTGGCTTTGATCTCGGCCTCGAATTGTACTGGCCATTGAGGCAATTCTACATCAACCAACTCATCGTGAGCA
>CAZVUJ010000239.1:0-1849 GCA_964630135.1 uncultured Pseudomonadales bacterium
AATCGCAACAGCGATGCTGGATACAGGTAAAGATTGTGCAAAGAATTTTTTTCGCCTTGTGTCGCTGGTGCTTAGCTGGGGGTTGTAACGGAGGCTGCAGTTGAGAGCAGCTCATCGATATCAAACGGTTTTTTTACTATCGCCGCAACTTCGAGGTCACTGATTTGGGTTTCAATTTTCTGCATCGCACTCATGATTATTCGCGGAATTGCGGATAAGTGAGCATGCTGCTGCAAGGCTTTAATCATTTCCCGGCCCGACAAGCCGCTCATCCAATAATCAAGCAAGAGGAGATCCGGTTGCAACTTTTCCAGCTGCTCAAGACCAGGAAATTCAGAGTACGCATACACCGTCCACCCATTATGCTCAAAAAGCATGCTAGTTACTTCTAATATTGCCTCATCATCATCCACAATAATAATGGTCATCGCCAGCAATCATTCCCAGCTATAACTTCACTTAAAAAAATGAAGTGTTGAAAATGTAGTTTCATGTACTCCTACTTTTATAGGTTACTTTTCCCCCTCATAAATAGCAATATGCGCTGCGTAAAAGATCAGTAATAACCGTGAAAATAATCGAGTTAGCTGGTGGAAAGTGGTAGGGTGAAGAAAAAGACCGAACCTTTCGGTTTATTGGTGCTGATACCAATATCTCCCCCATGTTTTTTGACAATATTTCGGGAAATGAAAAGCCCCAAACCCAGACCTTGAACATTCGTGGTATGAATGCGTGCATAGCGTGTAAACACTTTTTTTCTATCGGCGACTTTAATTCCTACCCCATTGTCTTTAACGGCGACGCGCATGCCTTCCTCAGCACGTTTCAGCTCAATATGAATAGGTGACTTGGCTGGAGAATACTTGATAGCATTAGTTACTAAGTTGTTTACTACTTGCCGAATGCGATTCCTATCGGCCATGATTTTTTGAGGTGTACCGCCTGAGTAGCACAAAGTTCTTTCAGGAAACTGAACCTTAAATTCATCCACTACCTGAGTGATAAGATTATTGATATCAAACTCCTCCAGAGCAATTTCAAAACTTTCCGACTCGATTTTGGATAAATCCAGCAGTTCGTTAATAAGGTAGTTTTGCCGATCAATCAACCCAATCATCTTTTTGAGATATGAAGCAACTTCCTCTGGATGGTCTTGCTTCTGGAGCAGCTGTGTATAGGCGCGCATCGAGGTCAAGGGGGTTTTTAATTCATGGCTGGCAATCGAAATAAAATCGTTTTTTAGTTGTTCTAAACGCTTTCCTTTGCTTATATCCAAAAATATGCTCAAAAAGATTTTCGTCTTTGCCCGCAGCAGCGTGTGACTCACAATGACGTTGACGCGAGAGTTATCGAGGGTAAGGAGCATTTTTTCATACGAGGCAGAGGTCGTTTGTGTTTTGAGGGAATGAATAACTGCCAAGTCATGGGCGCGATATTCCTTGGGTGTAAGTTGATTGAGCCAAAGTGTGGCGGGCAACGGGACATTTGACGGATTGATGAGTTTCTTAAAAGTGTTGTTAGCCCAGACTATCTCACGATGATTTTTGTGCAGCGCCATCCCGATCATGCCGGAATTAATTAATCCGTCCAAAACACTCTCCCCCAACGTCACCAAAGGATCGGTATTTATTGAATCCAGAAATTTTTTATAGGTGGCCAAGAGATGTTTCATACAAGTGCATGCGCTGCGGGCGCAAGTGAACTACAAGAATTACTTGAGGCTATTCTTTTTTTCAAGGAAAACAACTGAGCCAGAAACAAAGACACACGTATTGATGGAAGAATTGTAACATGGGCGCTGGTAACGAAACATGGTGCTGGAACAAGTATTTTTCATTGATTTGAAGGG
>CAZVUJ010000240.1:0-1847 GCA_964630135.1 uncultured Pseudomonadales bacterium
CAATTCTGTCCTTTATACTGGTTCAACGAGCCAGCCTGAAATTAGATTTAATAAACACCATTATGGCTTTTATCCGAATGCTTTTACCAAGAAATATCGAGTTTATAAGGTTTTGTGGATGCAGCAATTTGAAAACGCTCAAGAAATGGTAGAAGCAGAAAGGAAGATTAAGGGTTGGAAAAGGATTAAAAAATTGGATCTAATTCGAGAATTGAATCCAAATTTTGAAAAATTTAATTCGCAACGGCTAGATCCTTCGCTTGAGCGCTCAGGATGACATACTCCCGTCATTCTGAATGCAATGAAGAATCTAGCGAAGCGAGATTTGATGGAGCATAGCGTTTATATGTCAAGTAATATAAGGAATATGTATGTCTACACCCACTCTTGATCAAATCGTTTCGCTGGCGAAGCGCCGGGGGTTTGTGTATCCCACGTCTGAGATATACGGTGGTTTGGCTAATAGTTATGACTACGGACCGCTGGGAGCGCAACTGCTTAAAAATATCCGTGATGCTTGGTGGAGAGAGTTTGTGGAGCAGCGCGACGACATGGTGGGCTTGGATTCCCAAATCTTGCTGCACCCGCAAACCTGGGTGGCTTCGGGCCATGTGGCATCGTTTGCTGACCCTCTGGTTGAAGACACGAAAACGAAAAAGCGCTACCGGGCCGACCATGTGATTGAAGCCTGGTTGCATAAACAAACTGATGCTTCCCTCAAGAAACTGGTGGTTGAAAACTTCACCCTTGAAGAAATGAAACAGTTTATGATGGACCATCAGGTTTTGAGTCCCGATGGTAACCCACTGACTGAACCGAGAGCATTTAATCAATTGTTTGAGAGTTCTATCGGAGTAGTTGCTGGTGATAAATCCAAGATTTATTTGCGCGGTGAAACAGCCCAGGGCATTTTCACCAACTTCAAACAAGTGATCGATTCCACTCGGGTGCAATTGCCGTTTGGGGTTGGGCAAATGGGAAAAAGTTTTCGCAATGAAATCACTACCGGTCAATTTATTTTCCGCACCCTGGAGCTTGAACAAGCGGAGATTGAATATTTCTTCGATCCGCAAGCAAGTGATTGGCAAGCACTGTTTAAGCAGTGGCAAGACTCAATGTGGAATTTTGTGACTAAAACTCTAGGTATCGATGAGCAGTCGTTGCGCTGGCGGCAGCACACCGACAAAGAGCGCAGCCACTACAGCAAGGATACCTATGACCTGGATTATGAGTTCCCGTTTGGGTGGAAAGAACTGTGGGGGGTGGCCTACCGCACTGACTTCGACCTCAAAGCGCATGCGACTGCTTCAGGCGTGAAGCTTGAATACCGGGATCCGCAGACAAACAAGGTCTTTGTGCCGCACGTGATTGAGCCGGCTTTGGGCATTGGCCGGGCCTTTTTGATGGTCCTCACCAATGCTTATTGGGAAGATAGTGAGCATAATCGGTTAGTATTGAAAATTAAACCCAGCCTGGCGCCGCATCAAGTGGCTGTGTTTCCCCTGCTTAAAAACAAACCTGAGTTGGTGGCCAAAGCCCGGGATCTGTATGTGACACTTAAAAGAAACTTCCGCGCTACCTGGGATGATCGGGGCAATATTGGCAAGCGCTATCTCTATCAAGACGAAATTGGCACGCCCTTTTGCGTCACCGTCGATTTTGATTCGCTTTCGGACAATGCAGTTACCGTGCGCCACCGCGACACGACCAAGCAAGAACGGGTGAGCGGGGATAAATTAAGTGAATATGTGCGAACTAATCTCTAGTGACATGCGTTATGACTTTATTGTCTAAACCTGAGTTCGGGATAAGCAATCTCCACCAAAAAGGCAGATTTTCCTTCAAGT
>CAZVUJ010000241.1:0-1823 GCA_964630135.1 uncultured Pseudomonadales bacterium
TTTGTTTTAGAATCTTTGCCTTTACCTGAGCTTCAGCCTGTTTATATTCATCATCCTGCTCTAGAGATAACTCATTGATTGAAGTTTTTACTAATTCTTTGGATACCTCTTTTTGGACAAGTAAATATTTTTTAGAAATATTGAAACCACCAATTAGACTGAGGGAAAACGCAAATACTGAAATCCCAACCCCAATCCACTTACTTTTACTCATAATCAAGTGCATGGGATCAGTATGCGAAATATAATTATCCAAGTCAATATCCCGCTCAATTTCACTTAATTATCCTATAGGTCACAGTATGGATATTCAAATAAGTAACTATCATGAAGCCCTATCGAACAAATCGCCAGCATCATTTATTCAGTAGAATATGCTACATGAATTCCAACGTCGCTCACAGGTAACATCCTGATTATCGAGTTGGAATCTGAACGAATCGAAAATAAAAAATATATGACAAAATCAACGATCCAAATAGACATTCTACCCAAAAGTTTGTGATCGTGAATAGTAATAGAGTGCGTAAAAAAGCACTTTTTGAGAGTCTTATGTAATTAAGCTGGAAATGTTATATTTAATCATAGTAATCTGCTACCTGGTTCGGGAAAAGCCAACGTTCACCTTCGATCATTGGAAGTGAAGTAATATCACCAGTTTGAATAAAATGATCCATGTCAGCCTTGGTCACGCCCAAAGCATCGTGAATAAGCGCAACAAAATCATCCTGACCAATTCCGCCGTTATAATGGGGTGGAGAATAATTTTCAAATGCTTCCCAGTCAATGAAAGCTGATACATTTTTCATAGCAGGCCTTCTATTACCAAAAATATAGTCAAAAACTACGTTATAATTTGCACTAGGCATCCTACCATCTATTGTTGATCCAGCTATAAAGGTTATCCATCGGTCTTCAGCTCTGTCATAGCCATAAATGGGCATAGCTGCTCTACTTTGAGGGTTAGTTGGATCAAAGTAAATATCATAAGCTAGCGCTATTTCAAACCTGTCAGCGATAACCACATCCGTTATCCTTGGATTTGTGATGAGTCCATTAAGTTGATGCCATGGAAGGCCAGATTCATGTAATTTAAGTGGCCAAGTGTTTTGAGGCGCAGCTTCAAGTGCAGTTGTGAACTCAACTTGGTTTGGCCAAACCCCCCAAGGCTCATATGCTAATTCTGGGGTTGAGGTTGGTGGTATTTCAGTTGGTGCTTGCGCCTCTGGCAAAACTTTCCAATTAGGCACATCTTTTGATGTCATGCCCACATCTGTAGTTGAACCATCAAGGTGCACGACCACCGCATACACGGCTCCATCCTCGCCAAAGCGCAAACTATCTGCTGGCACTCCGGTTTGATCTGTAAATCCATCCACCGAAGTAAATCTGGCTCCTGCTTCGTTACCAAAGTCAACAAAAGCTGCAGGCTTTCCTTCACCTAAAACGGCATCTATCTGTCGACTAATCGCATATGCTCCACCGGCAAATGGCAGAAGCGTTATCTCTCCACCTAACTGGTCAAATCGTGTTCCTTGCGTGTCATCCTCGTTCGTTACCCGCTCAACAAACATGAAGTTGTATAAAGAATCAAGCGCCTGCCGTTGCGATGGGCCTTGGGTTTCATAGTCAAAACCACCACCTTGAGCCAATTGCTCCATAGTGGGAGGGGTAGGGCTAGCAACCAGCTCAACCGTCGGGCTGGGTTGGGGCTCGGCAGTGGCGGGTGCTGTGGCCACAACTTCTGGAACTGCAGCTAAAGGGGCAGAAGCAGTTGCTGCGGATGACTCAACCATTGTCGTAGCAACTGGTTGCACACTCGG
>CAZVUJ010000242.1:0-1821 GCA_964630135.1 uncultured Pseudomonadales bacterium
GCACCATCAAACTGGGCATAGGCACCCGAAATTGCTTTGGGTGAAGCCGCAAACACGGTTTTGCTCAATGATTGCAAGCCTTGAACCAGCGCCAGGCTTGAGCCGATGGTATCAGCAGAATGGCGGATGCCAATAAGTACATAGATTGAATTGGCAGCGGATATAGCACTAAGTATCTCTGGTGAAAGAGTAGTTGGCATACGTTTCCTGTCCGGTTCTGCCTAGCAATGAGCTTAAGCAGAAGAAGCGTATTAATATATTTTATAACATTTTCTTATAGGATTTTAACACGTCACCTGGTTTCAAGTCAACGTTTTGCACCACCATAAGCCCACATTCCGAGCCGGCTTTGGCTTCAAGAATATCCTCTTTGCCCCGCTTGAGCGAGCGCAAGCGCACATCAAAAACGGTTTTTCCCTCCCGCACCACATGCAAGGGATCGGCTTTGTGCACCGTGCCTGTCACAACTTTGCAGCCGGCAATTTGCGTTTTTTTGATATTGTAAATGGTAACAATTTCCAGTGTGCCTTGCTCTTGTTCGTCAATGGTGGGTTCAAGCAATTTCAACACGCGCTTCTCAATATATTCCAAAATTCTGTAGATGACATCAAATTCCTGCACTTTAACTCGTTCAATTTCTGCCAAGCGCTGGGCGGGATGAGTGATATCGACGCGAAACCCAATAATTTCGGCCTTGACCGAATGAGCCAAGAGCACATCCGATTCGGAAATAACGCCGATACCTTCGCCAACCAGGGCTACGTCCTCGGTGAGCGTATTTTTAATCGCTTCCAGGGTGCCTTGCGTGTCGGCTTTGATAATGAGTTTCAATTTTTCGGTTTCTTCCTCTTGCTCACCTTCGGCAACTACTACTTCGGCTTCATCTGTTTTGACAAGGCTTTCGGCTTCTGCCTTGATTGTAGCTTGTGAAGTGATGCTGCTGCCGACATGCGGCACCGCTTTGAAGCCCATGATTTCCACCGGCTTGCCCGGACCAGCCTCTTTGACACTTTTTCTAAATTCATCAAACAAGGCTCTGACTTTGGTTGCTTGATCATCAACCCAGATCATATCGCCAGCTTTGAGCGTGCCATTTTTGACAATAGCCGTGGCTACCGGCCCCCTATGTTTATCGTGTTTGGTTTCGATAATGACTGCTTCGAGGTTTCCTTGCGGGTTGGTGTCAAGTTCTTCAAGCTCGGACAGCAAAAGGATTGTTTCTAAAAGATCGGCAATGCCTTCTTTTTTAAGAGCCGAGATAGATACGGCTGGCACTTGACCACCATAGCCCGGGATTGACATAGGTGATCCGCCCTTCCCGGTCGCGGGCGCGCATGCCGACGGTGAGGGAGTCTTCCATCGCCTTGCGGAAGGCGTGTTCGGCGCGTAGCGCCTGTTCGGCAGCCAGACGGTGCTGCATCAGCCCGCGCATGACCCACAGGCTCCAGAACACCGCAGCGGCGAGAAAGATGATCAGGGTGATGATCAGGTTCTGGGCAGTACTGCTGGCCACCCGGTTGGCCATGGCCTTCAATGCGAGGCCATAGCCGGGCGGATCGAGCAGGACCTGATGGCTGAGGGTGGTGGCACCGGCGTTCAGTTTCGACTTGCTGGCCAGAATGGACCCTTCGTCATCGACGATCTGCAACTGGTATTTTTCGACGAACCACCAGGGAACCAGTTGGCCGATCATGCCGTTCAGCGAGTGGCTGGCGACGAGCATGCCGGTTAACTGGTCGCCCCGATAGACCGGTACGTGCAGCTCGAAGAAGGTCTCCCCCTGGGCCGGGTAAGGGTGCGAGAACACTGGCTTGCCGAGCT
>CAZVUJ010000243.1:0-1813 GCA_964630135.1 uncultured Pseudomonadales bacterium
ACTTGAAGGAAAATCTGCCTTTTTGGTGGAGATTGCTTATCCCGAACTCAGGTTTTTAGGGAACATGGATATTCCACCCCATAACGTCAAAGAACTTGTGGGGTTTTTTGGAAGGCAGGGCTCAGTCTTTTTAGATATTTAGTGCCAATTACGGAATTCATATCTGGCAATAATATGTTTTTTGTCATCCCCGCTTTAGGCGGGGATCCAGTGATTCTAACTTTAAGCCTGGATTCCCGATGCAGGCACTCCGCCAACTGGCGGATGCCTCCTCGGGAATGACAACTAAGTCTTCTTTACTTAGAGTGAATTTCGTAATTGGCACTATTTAGGGTTAGTCTTTATTCACTTCTTCCCAAGAAATAAACTCATACTCGCCGCTGGCCGGGAAGTAGGGTGGGGGATCGAGGTAGAGATTGGAGTCATAGGTGACATCGCGGGTGGTGAAACCTGACACAGGGGGGCTGCCCCAATTCCAATAGGATTTTTCTTTGGAAATAACCACACCATAAATGGACAGTTTAGTGCGCATAGCATACGGCGTGCTGCCACCACAGGAAGAAGCGCCATAGTAGTGGCGGATAATTTTGCCGTTTTGGGCAATCATAGCTGCGTCAATTTTGAATTCTTGGGGCAGATCTCGGGCAAAGTAGATATTCTTTTGGGCAATTAAGCCCAGTGCATCTTCACCATTTTTGGCTGTATAGGTGAGGTTGTTGTTGATCCAGATTTCTTTGCTATTGCTCACCAAGGGGAATTTGGCAGCCACCACGGTAGCCCGGCCCTTAACGATTCCATCAACCCAGACATTGTCTTCAAGGAAAAAAATGCGCTTGCTGCTGACCGGATAATTGCCGCGCAAGACTTCTGATTGAATGCGCTGGTTGAGGTTGACGCAATCGGTGTCGGAATCATAGCCGCGCCACGCTTGCGTGCTCGTGACTTCATAGAGATTAACAGTGCCGTTGCTTAAAAAGCGCAAATGATAGCCGCGCGAGGCTGAGTTGCGGTAGATACCCTGAGCTTGAGCTGATGCCTTCATCGCACTAAGGTCAATGTTGATAGCGTCAAAGTCGAGGGCGGCAACCGGGAAATCCCACAACTGGCTCGGACCCCCACTCCCCCAAACGCCGGGCCTGTTTTGAGCCGGGCTGCAGCCTGTTTCACTGCCGCAAGTATAGGTGGCTTTGGAACTGGAAATGACGGAATCATTGATGCCGTCTTGACGAATGCCGCCGTTGGAATGAGCCTTGCCATGCACGGTGATGCCGCTGCCAAACCAGACATTGGCATTGTGCAAGAACGAATATTGAGCCAGTGAAGGGATGCCAAAACGGGCTTTGACCTTGCGCTTGACTCCGGGAAAGGCATCGGCCCAGCCGGTTGCGGCGATGGTGACCACACTCGAACCTGGCTCTGGCGGAGTAATTTCAAGGGAGTATGAGCCAATTTTACCACCCTGCGGATCCACAAAGGCATGTGTGTAGGGGCCGGGATTAGTGCTCTGACCGTCGGTAAAATCAGTGGGGTTGTGAGCCAAGTGCCAGCGGTAATATTGCACCCCAGCCTCGGCGATGTAGAGCGCGGTTTCCCGGGCATGATTGCGCTGCGCGTAGCCAAATTGCGATGACGTGATAATGACTAACCCCCCGATTGCCACGCTGATAACGACACCAAATAGGAGAATGATGAGGGAAATGCTGCCAGGTTGACTGCGATTTTTGTTGACCATTTTTTTATGATTCCCTGGATTCCCGGGTCAAGCCCGGGAATGACATTTATAGGTTATCTTTAAGATTGCGCAAATGCACCA
>CAZVUJ010000244.1:0-1813 GCA_964630135.1 uncultured Pseudomonadales bacterium
TCAGTCAATGCGGTGGTTTGCATGTATAAAAAGTTAGTGTTAAGGGCAGTAACGGCTGCGGCCAGCAACGATGCTCGCGTGGAAAGCCCTAAAACTTTGCTGGTTTTGAACAGTGCTACCACCGTTACACTATAGGAAATCATCGAGATGATTCCGGCTGAAAAGCCACTGCGCCAAAAAAAATCAATCCAAATGGTAGGTAACATGAGCACATGTGATAAAGGTAACCAGACACTGCCGAGTTGAGCAGCGCCTGGTGTCAAATTATCAAATACCCGTCGAGCAATGTCTAAGTGGGACATGGCGTCGTTATATGCCAAGTGATTGCCGTTAGAAAAGTAATACAACCAACTAATCCACGAAAGCACGACGCTTCCCACTAAAACAAGGTTCACACAATTGCGATCTAGTTTGACAAATAGTTTTTGCCCCCACTCATGTGAAAACGTTGCCTGCACTGTTGAAAGAGAAAGCTTATATTTCATTCTTCCCTCTTTTGGTCAAAGAATGGTGCGACGATAACGCTAAGGTAGGCAGCAATAACCATAAGCGTCATAATAACCACAAAATATTGATATTCAGTCATATAGGAGCGCAACCATTCCCGATAGGCAAAACTCGACACCAGTCCGTTTTTTAGCAAGGAAATTTTATGCACGAAGGCAAACTCCATCACCCCGGATTCGACACTTGGAATCGACTGATTGGTGGTGATTACAGCAAACGCATTAATGGTGGCCGAGTACACAAAAAGCCCCAAAGCTATCATCCGAAACCACAAGCTTTTGACTGCAGCCAATTGCATGCCTAAACCAATAGCTAAGACGGCCATGGAAAGGATTAGATACCTGGGTCCGTATTCCCAACCACCCCAAGGATCACCAAAAGATCCATAGAGTATCACGTTTGTTGCTATGGTGATACTTAGTGCCACACTGAGCCGGGTGTATTGAGGGTTTCTACTAAGAGCTGCAATTCCCACTATACCAAGCAACATTATCGGGGCATAAAAAATGATGCCTCGATCCTGACTAAAAAGCAGCACGTTTAAGCCTTGAGTCAAATTGCTGGGATGGAATATGGTTGCGGAAACACGCCTAGTTTGAGGCGTTGGAGACTCGATGACTTGATTTGAGCGCATGTGACGCAGTTCTTCTTCATTTTGCACTCGGGTGTAAACCGAGGTACCGATATTTTTGAAGGAACCAAAATGAACCTGGTTATACCAAGCATGTAGGCCATTGACCAGCATAAAAAATGCCATGCAGTAAACGGCAGCCAACTTCAGCTTGATCGTAGTTGTTTGTTTGTTTCTCACCAGCTTGATGGCGCTTATGCCCATATAGATAGCTGCCGGAAGCAAAAGTAAGAGATTGGGATAATCCATAAAAATGGCCAGACCATAGGCTGTCCAACCCAGCATATAGAGCCACGGTTTTTTGTCTCCTTTAAGTCCAGCCAACACAAGTAATACCATGCAAAGGACCGTAATATTGTGTTGTGCTATGGTCACGGCGTAAGGAAAAGCAGTGGTGCCAAACAAAAAAGCAAAACTGGAAAACCAAGCAGCCCAGTTAGGTATTCCGATTGCCTTCTGAATAAAAAATAGCACCATAACACTGCATAAACTTAATAGTGACATAAAGGCAAAAACCGCAATCTGATTAGCGTTAAGATAGGACCCCAATAGATACGCCGGAGCCATATAGAAAGCTAATCCTGGAGCAAACAAGGGGTAGACTCTGCCGGCAACATAGCCAGCATCTGGCAGGGCAATGCGTTCTTTCCCTTGAGTGAGATAGGCAACCTTATC
>CAZVUJ010000245.1:0-1805 GCA_964630135.1 uncultured Pseudomonadales bacterium
CATTTGTTTTATTGGAGAAGTATCGGTGAAAGAGTTTTTGAAAGATTTGGGGTTACAAGAGAAACCAGGAGAAGTGCTGTTTCAAGATGCCGCGCACAACCAATCGATAGTTGGCCAACATGAAGGGGTCTGGTTTTATACGATGGGGCAGCGAATTGGATTACACCGTCGGGCTTCTCGCTCGGCAATTGCCCAAGCAGGTTTAGACGCCAGCAACTTGCCGCCCTTGTATGTGCTTAAAAAGGATGTGCAACGGAACCGGTTGGTGGTGGGCACCCGGGAAATGGTATACACAACTGAGTTTGAGATAGCAGACATGCACCTTATTGATGAACGAGATTCTATCGCTTCCTCCTTCGCTCAAGCTTCAAAGAACGAGTCGCTCCAGAATGACCATACTTTGCACGTGAGGATTCGGCACTTGGGTGAGTTAGTGGCGGCAAAGATCCACATTCAAGATTCCACATTCAAGATTCATCTCTCAAAACCTGTCTTTGGTGTGGCTCCCGGGCAAATGGCTGTGTTTTATGATGGTGAGGTATGTTTGGGCGCAGGGGTGATCGTTTAGAGGTGTTACAGGCGATGAGTTGTTGGGGTAGGCCAAGCTGGATTAAGAAGATGTGAGTTGCGACGGAGTGAGTTACTGGCTGCTTGCCTTGCTTACAAAAACCGCTGCCGCAAAGTTTCTTTAATGAGAGCTTGGTAGGGAGTGTTGAGTTGATTAGCCTCTTCTTTAATGCGATCGAGGAGAAAAGCCGGTAAGCGGATGGAGATAGGCTTGGTAGTGGGTTTGAGCCGGGGAAAGGACACCTTTTTAGCATCCTCTGGTTCATAGTAATCGGCCAGGTTAATAGCTGCCCAAAAATCCCGTTCTTCATCTTCGTTTTTGAATGGTGGGAGTTTAAGCTGCTTTTTCATAGAGATTCCTTTCTTTTTTCTTGTTTAGATCTCGGGCTGAGATGATTCGAATGGCGGTTTTTCTTCTGGTGTAGACGATAAATAATAACCTGCTCTTTTTTGTCTTGCCAACAATGATTTTTCTGATTTCTCCGCTTGAATGTGAGGGGTCAGGATACTCTCGCTTGTTTCTGTCGAAAAATACTTCTTCCGCTTCCCTCGTTGTCACCCCATGCTTGATTTCGTTTTTGTCCCGCATTCCATTCAAACATCTTCACTAACCTGTCGTTAACCATGCCTGAATTGTATATACCCTCAACTACAGTGTCAATTAATTTCTTAAATAGATCAAGGCAGATTTGATAATAGCCTGTAATATTTACGCAAGTGGTATAATACCCGCATGCGTAAGGGTGATGTATCGTTTCGGACAAAGGTTTTTGCAGCAGCGCTTTTTAGCGCTGTTGTAGGTGTGGCTCCGTTTCGTGTGCAAGCCGCCGCGGGTGAAGGCAATGTCACTCCGACGTATACCGCGACTCCTTCGGGCACGATAGCTCCTGCCTCGCTCACCTGCACCAACTTGGTGATGACTGCCGGACAACATGAAACTGCGCCGCAAGACGTGCGTTTAACCACGCACGTTTCGGGCACGACTCGTTCATACCGTTATCATTTTGGTGATGGGGCAGTCGAGGAGGGTAGTGGGAGTATAACGCACCGGTATCAAACCGGTGGCACTTTTCAAGCCTACGTGGAAGTTCAGGATGCTCAGGGTAAGTGGCTCACTAGCGCGGCCTGCCAAACCACGGTCACTCTTAAAAATGCACTGGCTGCGATTGAACGCTGGGGTTGCAGCGAATTGCAAGTGATCTCCGGTCAAGATGCTTCCGCCTCGGCGCAAGTGAGTC
>CAZVUJ010000246.1:0-1793 GCA_964630135.1 uncultured Pseudomonadales bacterium
TTCGTCAATCGCAGTTTGCTTATCATTGGAAACTGCATTCACACCGGCCGAAAATTCAGCGATTTGGTTGCTTTGCTGCTCGCTGGCAAAGCCACTCACTGTGACCGTGCTTGCGGGTTTAAGCGAAACCGATCCCCAATCAATGTCTCTCAGAGGCAAGACATACGCCAAGCCAATGAGAACTACAGGCAGCATTAGAACTGCTAACAAAAGAGTAAGAGTATTTGATCGCATGATGCCTCTTTCGGTTCAACCATTAATTGCTGATTATCCTTGAAGGATAGCACGAGCACTGCTCAAAAAACCATCGGCTATCATCTTTTTCGCAGTCGGCTCATTTATTCCCCGACTTTGAAGATAGAACAGCGATTCTTTGTCAATGTTGGCAACCGTTGCCGCATGTGAACACTTCACATCATCAGCTTCTATTTCTAAGTTGGGTATCGCCTGAGCCTTAGCTGCATCTGAAAGCATCAAAACGTTCTCGGCTAAAAATGAATTTGTTTGCTGCGCAGCTTTCTTAACAATTATCGTGCCATTTATGATGGCTGATGCACTATCATCCAGAACTACTTTAATGAGCGTTTGCGCGCTTGTGTGCGGCGCATCGTGGATGATGGTTAGGTTGAGATCTAACTTCTCTGATCCCACTAAGTGAAAAGCGCCCACAATGAGTGCGTGCGACCCTTCACCTGCCAGGGTAATTGCATAATCACCCGACTGGGAAATGATGATTTTTTCTTGCTGATCTTTTTTAATGATGTGTGAATTTTTCATTATTTTGCTCATAGTTGTAAGTTTTTATGGGACTTTATTTCCATGCGCTAACACCTAACACCTTAAAACTAAAAACTATCACCCTATGCTTCCTTCCATCTCCAAATCAATAAGCCGATTCATTTCAACAGCATATTCAATAGGCAGAGATTTCACTAAGGGGGCAACAAATCCTGACACAATCATTTTGCCCGCTTCTTGCTCACTCATGCCCCGAGACATCAAATAGAACAATTGCTCTTCACCAATTTTGGAGACACTGGCTTCATGCTCCAAAGAAACGTCCGAAGTAAAAATTTTATTGGTGGGATACGTGTCAGAGCGAGAGTGCTCATCTAAAAGCAGGGCATCGCAAACCACTTTACTTTTAGAGCCATGCGCATGGGGACCAATATTAACCATGCCGCGATAACTGGTTCGGCCACCCTTTTTGGATATAGATTTACTAATAATCGTACTCGTCGTATGAGGTGCCAAATGAATTGCTTTTGATCCCGTGTCTTGGTGTTGTCCCTCCCCTGCCAGTGCCATCGACAATGTTTCTCCCCGAGCCCCTTTGCCTGCCAAAATAAACGAAGGATATTTCATGGTTAATTTGGAGCCCATGTTGAAATCAGTCCAGATCATTTCTCCTTCAGCCTCAACTCTTGCACGTTTCGTAACCAGGTTATACACGGTTTTATACCAATTCTGAACGGTGGTGTATTGCACTCGAGCCCCGGGTTTGATCACTATTTCAACGACCGCTGAATGAAGCGACTGGGATGAATAGGCAGGCGCCGTACAACCTTCAACGTAATGCAAACTACTCCCCGCTTCAGCGATTATAAGAGTTCGCTCGAATTGTCCAGCGTTGGGCGCATTGATGCGAAAATACGCTTGCAATGGCAAGTCGACTTGGACATCAGCGGGAACATAGACAAATGATCCACCGCTCCAAACTGCCGTATTGAGGGCAGAAAATTTATTGTCTCCTGTGGGGATGACTGTCCCGAAGTATTCACGAACCAAATCCG
>CAZVUJ010000247.1:0-1792 GCA_964630135.1 uncultured Pseudomonadales bacterium
ACTTGTTTGGTGGCCACAATTACATTTTTGATCTTCCGCTAAGTATTAAAAATTCATTAATTTTAGTAAATTAATTTTGACGGTCCAAAGATCTCGGTTCATTATATGCTCCACTAATTCAGGAGATTATGATGAAGAAATCCCAAAGGATTCGCAGCTTAAAACGTTCGATTTTGATCGCTACACTATCAGTAGGTTTGGCGGGTGGGGCAGCCTACGCGGTTTTGCAGAGCCAGCAAAATAGCTTGACCGGCAATACTATCTCAACGGCTACAGCGAGCTTGCAGATCGGACTTAATACTACTAATTTTGACAATACTCATATCGGCTTTGATTTCAATAACATTATCCCTGGCGGGCAAGCCGAGCCGGTCGACGGCCATACTTTTTACCTGCGCAACGCCGGGACTACACCGTTAAGTCTTAAATTTGGTGTCAATTCTATTCCGACCGGCGCTTCCAACGTAGACCTGAGTAAAGTCAATATATTGTTAACCCCGGTGGGTACCGGCACGCCTATTCAAAGCTTTAGCCTGCAATCTTTGATTACTGAATCGGCTACTGATGGGCTAGCGGTGTTAGGCGATGATCTCGATGTCGGCGACATACAGCAGTACAAGCTGCAGGTTTCGATGGCCAGTGACGCCGTTACCGGGCCGAGCGCTTCGCTTGCAAATATCGACTTCACCTTCAAGGGCTTAGCTTCTTAGTGGTTGGGTATGGGTATATCAATCCACCGATATAACAGATGTGTCATATAACGTATATGTTATATGGGTGAGCAAAGATATGTTAAACAAGGCTGTGGCTAGAAACATACATCCTCTCAATCAAATCAAGGCCGACCGGCTCTGGTTAATGGAAATCATGAGGGAATTTCGTAAAGAATTGTGGGTCAGCCAGGAAGAACTAGCTGAGACAATTGGGATACATCAGTCAGCACTTTCGAGAATTGAGTCCGGCCGCGGTAATCCGAGTTTTTTAATGCTGATGAAAATCGCCCGGACTGCCAACAAGAAAATTGATTTCGTCTAATGTTAGACTGTAGGTATGAGACGAAGGTTTAAGAAGCCAAATACATACGCGTTTATAGATAGCCAAAACCTTAATCTTGGTACCCAGCGAATGGGGTGGAAGCTGGACTGGCGTAAGTTCCGTCAGTATCTAGCCGACAAGCACGGAGTCACCAAGGCATACATGTTTATTGGCTACATGAGTGAAAACGAAGCACTGTATGAATACATGCATGAACTGGGGTTCCTGGTAGTCCTGAAGCCGACAGTAGACGTGCAGGCTCAGCCAGATTCAGACAACAAAAAGCCAGGCGAAGATAAAGAAAAACCTGGCATTAAGGGGAATGTCGACGCCGAGCTGGTTTTATATGCCATGAAAGAGCTACCGCATTACGATAAAGCAATCATCGTATCAGGTGATGGCGACTTCTTTAGTCTGGCAGAATACCTGGAAGAGCAGGGTAAATTGGCGCACATCCTCACTCCAAACTGGCAATACTCGAGCCTGCTAAAAGTGTTTGAGCCCAAGATTATTCGCATGGACCAGATGCGCAAAGAACTAACTTACCACGATCGCAAAAAAAAGAAGTAATGACCGCGCAGCAGCTCAAAGATCAATTGCAATCAGATGCAAATCCTGAGGACGCTGTGTTTCTACAGAGATTTTTCAAAACTGCTGAAGGGCAGTATGGTGCGGGCGACGTTTTTATCGGCGTACGGATGGGGCCAGTTCGACAGGCGGCCAAATATTTCAAAGGTCTGTCATTAGACGAAACTCA
>CAZVUJ010000248.1:0-1755 GCA_964630135.1 uncultured Pseudomonadales bacterium
GCTCAAGCGGTGGATCTTGAATGAAATAGTCGCTGAATTTTCCAATATCAGCCAGAGTAACTAAGCGGTCCTTCACAAGCGGCAACATTTGCAAAAGGAGGTCTTGGCTCATGCCTTGAGGCAAAAATGGAGTTAGCCTCTGTGCTACAACTTCATCACTCAAACGCCGGATCCATTGACCATTAAGCCAATCGAGTTTATCAAGATCAACAATAGGGCCTTGAATATGCATGCCGCTAAAATCGAAATGCTTTATTAGTTCATCTATCCCATACACTTCTAATCCTTGCGGATGATTCCATACCCGAGACGCCAGAAAATTAATCACCGCTTCGGGCAGGTAGCCCGAGTTGATATACCAGGAAACCGAAGCATGGCCATGTCGTTTAGAGAGCTTCGATTTGTCGGGGTTACGCAGTAGTGGGGTGTGAATAAATTGGGGCACAGGCCAATTGAAATATCGGTACAACAGAAGATGTTTAGGGGCAGAGCTAATCCATTCTTCGCCACGAACGACGTGGGTGATTTCCATCTCGTGATCGTCAACCACAACTGCCAAGTGATAGGTAGGAAAGCCATCCGACTTCAAGAGCACTTGATCATCAACCACACTACTATCAAAGGTGATATCACCCCGGACTTCATCATGTAAAATAATTTTTTCGTTCGCAGGGACTTTGAGGCGGATAACATATGGCTCATGGTGAGCGCGCTCGCTGGCCGTTTTGGGATCAATTGGGCGACACTGTTTATCATACATGGGCGGTTTGCCAGCTTTTTGCATGTCTTTTCGAACCTGATCTAATCGTTTTGCGTCGCAGAAACAATAATAGGCATGCCCATTTTCAACTAAGCTCTGTGCGTGACGCGCATAGATTTCAAGTCGCTGTGACTGGCGATAGGGTCCAAAAGGTCCAGGGTGCACTGGACTCTCGTTTGGGGTCAAGCCCACCCACTCAAGTGATTTGAAAATTGCAGTTTCTGCGCCCTCAACAAAACGGGATTGATCGGTGTCTTCGATCCGCACGATAAATTGACCCTGATGCTTTTGCGCGTAGACGTAATCTAGCAACGCTTGAAACAGAGTGCCGATATGTGGCATACCTGTCGGAGATGGAGCAATTCTAGTTCTGACCATGACGTGAAGATTCTACCAGACCAGGTACCTCTTCTCAATTGAAGTAATTGTTGAGAGAATAAAGATAATACCATTATGACCCAACTTACCCGAACTGCCTACATCGCTAGAATTGGAATAAAGTTTGGATTACTTTCACTCGTAGGGCTTATTGTTGGCCGAGTGGTGCTGGTAAATGGCTTCGCCCTGTATAAAAGATTTTTTCCCGATCCACCTCCGCCTGCAACCATGGGATTCGGCGTGCTCCCTCCCATTCAGTTTCCCGAAAGCAGCCTTGTCCAACCGCCATTAACTTTAGAGACTCCCGATGGGGGGTTTCCTCAAACTCCCTATGCACTTAAAGTTTTTGATGTACAGACCAATCGACCCAATTTATTGGCTCTCGAGAGATCAACTGAGCAAGCGGTTCAAATGGGGTTTGCGAATCAACCCATAGCCCTCACCGAATCACTGTATCGTTGGAGTCGGGGAGAGGGTTTGCCAACAACGCTAGAAATACACATTTATGAAGGCACCTATACTCTGCTGGCCCCGTGGGCAGCAGATCCCTATTTTCTTGAGAATAACGAATTGCTAAGTGAAAACCAGGCAATTACTAAAGTTGAAGATTATCTCAA
>CAZVUJ010000249.1:0-1738 GCA_964630135.1 uncultured Pseudomonadales bacterium
GACCCGACCGACAGTGAAGTAGTAGCATTTCTTTTGCATGAGGCTGGCCACGCTTGGTTGAACCATGGAAAATACACTAACAGTATTGAGCTACTGGAAATGGAGCGTGACGCCTGGGAGTGGGCTCGAAAGAATAGTTCCCACTATGGAATTACCATTGATCCAGACACTATCGATCAGTCGGTAGACACGTATCGTGATTGGCTTCATGCGCGTTCACTCTGTCCCCGCTGTAATGCAACTGGCGTCGAAACAGCTCGCCAGTTTACCTACGTATGTATTGCCTGCAGCCACCAATGGCGCGTTAATGAAGCGCGAAACTGCCATCTACGTCGCTATAGCCCAAACAAATAGTCGACCCCTGAAGGGTCGACTATTCGTTGCGCTATATCTGATTATTTATCAGAGCTTTTTTTAGTGCGGCGTGAAATACGGCCACCCTTGGCACCTGCAATACGAGCAAGTTCTGGGTTAGCGGCAAAACCGCCCGTATGACCGTTGCGACCACCTTTTGCGCCAATTTTTGCGTAAAAGTTTGGGTCTTTAGCCAAATTCTTTTGTGCGGCCTTGATGCCACCAGCTTTAGTTCCTGCCATTAGTAGGTTCTCCCTGCCCTCTTGAAGGGCGATTATTAAAAGGGCTCTGACTACCCCTGTTACGGTTCGTCAAAACCCTCGCTTTACCTCACATCTGAGATGTGTATGAAATAATATTAGCACAAACGATACAAAATGTCAATGGTTACAGTCAATTTTTTTATGGTATAAAAACTATTGTACTTATGCTGCTGGTGAGTTATTATAAGGAAGCACCTGTTTGAATCTTGAAAAACTACGAGATTCACCATAAAAAGGATTCTTGCTTTCTGCGAGATCCAAGAATCCACCACAAAAGCACCTTCCTTGATGGAGGTGTTTTTTATATGGTATAATTCATTTGACCAAGGGCGTTGCTGCAAAAATATGACCAAAATTAATAAGCTTGGCATAACCATTGGAATTGTTCCGTGGTTTTTCATCAAAATCAACATCGAAAAGTAAAAGAAAAAAACCTCCTTTCGGAGGTCTTCTTGAAAATTCGGCACCGTGCTAGTTTCCCACTTGTGGCAGTATAATCGCCGCTGATGAGCTTGACTTCTGTGTTCGGAATGGGAACAGGTATTTCCTCATCGCCATGGGCACCGAAGAAGGGGGTCTGAAGCGCTTGGACCCGTATATCTCCACGGTGGGCCAAACCCCTTTCTTCGATGTCCTTGTTGCACGGATGTAGTTGATTGTAAATGATTGACCGGTGTTATAAACACCAATTACTAGTTAAGTCTAGTCCACTTTGCAGTGGATTTCAAGATGGCTTCATTCGAATGAGATACAAGGCGCTCACCGAGAACCGAACAAGCTGTACAAAAGGTACTGCTTGTGAGGATCGCAGGTAGAGCAACGATGTAGCTCGCCGAAAGTAATCTGGCGGGCAACTGGCTACGCCAGTTGGCAGGACAGATTACGGTGAAGTCGTCTTGAAACATAAAAAGGCAATGGGACTATTAGTATGCTTCGGCTCCATGTGTTGCCACACTTCCACCTTGCACCTATCAAACAGATCGTCTCTCTGTGTCCTCATAGGGAAATCTAATCTTGAGGTTAGTTTCGCGCTTAATATGCTTTCAGCGCTTATCTAATCCGTACATAGCTACTCGACAATGCAGCAGGTGGCCACAATCGATACACCAGAGGTTCGTCCG
>CAZVUJ010000250.1:0-1736 GCA_964630135.1 uncultured Pseudomonadales bacterium
AGAGAAACGAGGGCAGCAATACCTGCCAAACAGACAGCAGTTACGGCAGCAACAAGCATGGCCGAGTGGCGGCGGAAATTTTTGCGAGTTGGAATGACAGCGAAATCTCGTGATTCTTGAGGAGTAGAGCTTAGAGCATCAGCCAATTCATCGTTTGATGGGTTGTGCATATATAAACTATAACACGCTTAAATGCAGCAGCTCTTCATGATACACTAAGGCCATTGTTTTCTTCAGGAATGAGTTGACTTATGCGGTATACACGCCTCTTTGGCAAAACTGCTCATGGCGAGCAAAAAGGCTCCAAACTCAAGAGCCATCAACTTTTGGTGAAGGGTGGCTTCATTCGAGAAAGTGCGGCCGGGCGATATTTTTTGTTGCCGCTGGGCTGGAAGGTGCACGACAAAATCAAAGCAGTCATCAAGCAAGAAATGGATAAAGCGGGATCACAAGAAATGCTCTCACCGACACTGCATCCTCTGGAGCTGTGGAAAGAAACCAACCGCACCAGTACGGCCGGGTTTGAACTCATGAAGATTACAGATCGGCGCGGCGGAGAATTTGCTCTTGGCGGCACGGCCGAAGAAATGTTTACCGATGTGGTGCGCAAGTTTAATCTGTCTCACAAAGATCTGCCTTTCAATATTTATCAATTTTCCAATAAATTTCGTGATGAGTTGCGCGCGCGCGGTGGATTGTTGCGCTTGCGGGAATTTATTATGAAAGACGCCTATAGCTTCGATGTGGATGAGACAAGCTTTAAAAAAGAATACGAAACCATGAAGCAAACCTATCTAGCCATATTCAAGCGCCTGGGGTTACAAGCGTTAGTTGTCGAGGCAGACAATGGCTATATTGGGGGCGATTATTGTCATGAATTTCAGGTTGAACACCCGGAAGGAGAAGGTAGGTTTTTTGTGACCGAAGATGGTTCGTATTGTGCTCATGAGGATGTAGCAACCTTCGAACGAGACAAAAAGAATCTTGATGAAGAGCTTAAAGAGTATCAAGAAATTGATGCAGTTCGGGGCACCACCATGGAAGATGGAGCCAAGCTTCACGGATTGCCTATGTGGCAACAACTAAAAGATGTTATGTTTGCCAACGAAAAAGGTGAGCTGATTCTTGCCATTATCCGAGGAGATTTAGATGTAAACGAGACTAAACTTTTGCATAGCACCAATTCAGCTCAGCTGCGCCCTGCGACTGTTGAAGAGATACAGGCATTGGGCAGTGAGCCTGGATTTATTTCCCCCGTTGGTTTGCAAGGAAAAGTTACCATTGTTGCTGATGTGTCTCTGCGCACTGCAAGAAACTTATATGGAGGGGCGAATAAGAAGCATCGTGATGCGCTTAATATGAACATCGATCGGGATTTTACTGCAGACATTGAAGCCGATATTGCCATGGCGCAAGCAGGATTTGTGACTGCTTCTGGCCAGCCGTTAATCGAAAAAAGAGGCATTGAAGTCGGAAATATTTTTCAGCTTGGCCACCATTACTCAAATAAAATGACCAATGCGAGCTATATTGCACCTGATGGCACAAAGCAACCATATTACATGGGTTCCTATGGCATCGGTTTAGCGCGGACTATGGCAACCATTGCGGAAATCTATCATGACGATCGAGGATTACTCTGGCCAGAGATCGTGGCGCCTTATGCAGTTCACTTAGTTTCTCTCAAGGGATCAGAGCAACAAGCAGAAGCTCTATATCTTCAATTAACGACTGCG
>CAZVUJ010000251.1:0-1665 GCA_964630135.1 uncultured Pseudomonadales bacterium
GTGCGAGTACTCTCAAATGTGGTCGCCTCCCAAGCGCAACTCCACACACAATACGGTGGAGTTTTTCCGACTGTGGCTAAGTTAGCCCATAAAGAAAATATTGGCCCTGCGGTGGAGCGCGCCTTAAAACAGGCCAGCCAAAAATGGTCGGAGATTGATGCCGTGGCCGTCACTCAAGGACCTGGACTGGCTCCAGCTTTAGAAGTGGGCATCGCGTATGCGAAAGAATTGGCAGCCAAATATCAAAAGCCGTTGTATCCCATTAACCACATTGAAGGTCATGTGTTGTCGCCATTGGCTCGTCCTCGGACTTTCACTGGTAAGTTTGATGCAGCTGGCGTACAAAACGTGCTGTCAGTGATTGTTTCCGGCAAACACACTGAGTTTGTATGGGTTAAAAAAATTGGTGAGTATCAACGATTAGGGTGGACCATTGATGATGCCGCCGGGGAAGCTTTGGACAAAGTGGGACGAATGTTAGATTTAGGCTATCCCGCGGGACCAGTTATGGAAGAATTCGCTCGTCAAGGTGATGCCCAAGCGATTAAGTTTCCCCTGCCTATGACCACTAGTGGTGACTACAATTTAAGCTTCTCAGGCCTGAAAACTTTCGCCCGAAATAAAATCGAAGCCCTGGAGACCTCCGGACCCCTGTCTAAGCAGCAGGTCTATGACTTTAGTGCGTCATTTCAAAAAGCGACCTTTAGGGCTATTTGCTATAAATTGGACAAAATTTTACAACAGCACAAATTTATCGAGGTTTGGCTGGGTGGCGGCGTGGCAGCCAACATCGCGCTTCGGGTGGCACTGCGCTCTGCTCTTAAACCCTACAATTTGAAGTTGCGGGTACCTTATTCCAAACGTCTCTGTGGCGACAATGCAGCCATGATTGGGGTGGTGGCGGGAACTAAAGTGGATCTATCTCAACCCCTTCAGGAATTTGATCGTCAGCCGCGGTTGCAGTTGGGTTAAAGAATTATTGCTACTCACTGTCAGGAGCAAAACCCATAGGCTTTCTCCTCTTTGTTTGCAGTAAGACTTTGGATTGCCTCAATTTGGTAACTATCTCTTCAGTTGTGACGGGTCGAACCACCAAATTTTCGTAGGTAGTTTCACCATTCCTGAGAGAAGTAACAACTGCCGCAACTACTTCGCGATTTGCTTCTTGGCCAATATTAAGTCCACCACTTTGAATGGCACTTATTATCAAATTTAATTGTTGCTGGCCTTTTTCTGCCATGATAATAGTTAGAACGTCTTCTATATCTCTGCCACTCATACCCTGCTCATGAGCAATCCTGCTGACCTGATCAAGATCTATTTCAGGATCAAATAGGACTCGACCAGTATTCTTTTCTTTTTTCTTGATATGAATAGTAAAGATATCTCTCAAACCATCTTGATCTGGCAAAGGTACGTGAATTTGTTCGGTCATACGAGAAAGAATTTTCTGATCTAGATCTCTAGGATCATTAGTTGATGCTATTACAGTAATCCTAGGATTATCTTTTAAACCATTCATCTTTTCTGCAAAAACCCCGACTACCTTTCCTGTTGCTTCGTGTCTATTTCTTGCCCCAGTATTAGCTGGTAACAAGAGATCAGCCTCATCAATGAAAATAATACTATGTTTACCTTCTCGCTCAGCCAATTCAGCTGCCATAT
>CAZVUJ010000252.1:0-1655 GCA_964630135.1 uncultured Pseudomonadales bacterium
GGGTAGGATCCACCTGCCAAACGCCTTCGGTTAATTGGGTTCTGACCAAATTCACTTGTTTGCCCGAAGGCAATTCAAGGCGCACCGGCAACAAGCGTTGATCAAACTGCACGGGAAGCATCTGTGGTGGTTGCTTGGTACCGATAGTAACCAGGGCTGAGGCCATCAGCATCAAACCTATAACAAAAAGGGTTCGCAAAGCTAAGCGAGAGGGATACACACGCGTACTCATGCTATCGGCCCTGTTTTTTTTATAACCGCCAGTAGAGGCGCGAAATGACCAAAGAACCTAAGCTCAGGAGTAAGCCACCCAACATTCTAACGTCACCTGAGGATGGGGAGCCAGTGAAGGCAAGCTCAAACGCCCCGGCAACTTCATTGCTTGATTCCGAGGTGGTGGTAGGGGTGGTTGTTCCACCCACACCAGAGCTCGTTGATGGCTGAGGCGTGGGAGTGGGGCTAGGCGAGGGAGTAGGTCCGGGAATTGCACTGGGCGTGGGAGTGGGGGTTCTACAACTAAACGAGCTGTTTTGAGCCAGATAGCGGTGATCACCCAAATTCCATTGCAGACCGTTTTCCACCAACCAGCCTTGAACTTCAGAAAGGGTTCTCCACCAGTTGGTTTGAATGCCTTCACTTCCTTCATTAGGACAATAACATTGAACATAGTTGCCGTCTTCTAAAGCATAGACATCATCACTTCCATAGACTAACGAGCCGCCCACAATCTGGTGCCAGCCGTCACGCCAACTCGCATGATCTCCGGGTTGCGAAATCAACTCGCTGCAGGAGGGAAAAGTGGGTTCAGTTTCAGGGGGAATGGTTGGCGTCGGGGTGGGGGTGAGGGTGGGAGTGGGGGATTGTGAGGCTGATTCGCTTGATTCTTGTGCTTGCGACAAGCTAAAGCCTTGTGCAAAGACAGCTATCATGAGTACACTACTTATTACTAGGTGAGAAAACAATTTAACGGTTTGCATAACCATTTTCTTTATAGTAATTAATACTAGGTCTTAATAAGTAAGATATTATATAACCTATAACATAAATATTCAACCTATTAGCCTCTTCCCATGCAACCATCAACCCCTAACCACTCGCATACTTTTCGGGGGAGGAGTGCTGAAAATCAAGCCAAGGCATATTTATGCGCCAAGGGTTGGCGTTTTATTGACCAAAATGTTATCGGACCTGGTGGCGAAATTGATCTTATTTTCGAGGACCCAAAAGCCAAACAGCTGGTGTTTGTGGAAGTGAAAGCTCGCGATACGACTCAGTTCGGCTCAGCCTTAGAATCCGTTACCCCGCAAAAACTGAGGCGAATCCAGCGGGTGGCGACGTATTTTTTGCAAACACACCCGAAGCTGCCGCAGGGCGGCCGGATTGATATCCTGACGGTTACCCAAAGCCAGTCTGACCATCCCATCTTTGAACACATACCCAACGTTTTTTAAGTACTCGCGCCATGCAGGAAAGATGCGCACTCACTTCCCCAGTCATCCTGAACTTGCTATGCCCTTGCGAAGCGTTCAGCGTAGGAGGGTCTCAGGATCTGGAGTGTATGCGCCTAGATTCTGGACAAGACATAAACCAGTAATTACAAAATCTTGCCCAAAAACTCACCAATGCTATAGGCAACCAAGGAAGCTCCCAAGCCC
>CAZVUJ010000253.1:0-1642 GCA_964630135.1 uncultured Pseudomonadales bacterium
TTGCCCACCTTGGCTTGCACGGTGCTATCACCCGTATCCGTGCTGCTGCTACCACCCGTGTTGTCCGACGTGTCGTTGCTGCCAGTATCGGTAACAATTTCCAGATCATTATAGATTTCGGCATCATTGCTTTGGGCAAGAGTGGTGGTTGACTCGTTAGTGCTCGTTGTATTGTTACTTGAGCCAGCCCCATTACCCGTATTACCCATATACATAGTCAGGTATTCTTCGGGCAGATAGATATCGCCTTCAAGATCGCCATAGATATTGACGGTGTTGTAGATGACATTACCGGCAATATTGTTATTGGCATAGGTCAACACATTGGCGGTCACATTGGCGTCGCCAGTTTCAATCGTGGTGTCGCCACCAGTGTTTTTGTCAGCCACATTGTGGCCGCTATCAGCCACCAAGGTCATGCCGTTATAGACATCGGCATCGTTCGATTGAAAGGTGTTATCAGTAATCTCAGTGGAGGTGTCGATAGCATTATCCGACTGCGCCCCGTTGCCCGAGTTGGCTGCGTTAGCATTGGCTCCTAAGCCACAGCCATAGATGCAGCCAGTAGCGAAATCAAGGACATAATCACCTACTTGGTCTTCAATGATATTAAACTCAGCCACGGCTACGCCCTCGACGTTGGTATTGACACTATTCATAATGGTTCCGGTCACGTTGGCATCGCCGGTTTTGATGCTGGCATCACCCACATTTTGGGAAGCTGAGTTATTGCCGGTGACTGAATCAAGCTCCAGGCTGTTATTGACATCCGCCACATTAACCTGATTAGTGGTGGTATCGATGATGGTGCTACTCAAAGCATTGTTATCCGAGCCCGCGCCATTGCCGTTATTGGTAATCGAAGCACTGGGAGCGTCGCCTGTTGCAGTTGGTTGAGAAGTCACGTTTTCATTGGCAAGTGCAGTAATTGAGCCCGTGGTGGTTGCATCCCCGGTTTCAACTTCGGCCTCGCCCACCTGACCGTCACTACTTTGATTAAACGTTGGCGCAGAAGCAGGAGTTGGGGTAGGAGTAGTTTCGCTGGTAGTTTCAGGCGCATCAGCAACCGGGCTTGGAATGGGGGTGGGAGTCAGACTGGCATCTTCACTCTCTTGGGGTTCCGGCGAGGGAGTAGTCTCCTCAGTGCCTTCTTCGTCTCCGCGTTGAGGTTGCTGTTCCTGTTGCTCTTGCTGTTCACGGCGGTCACGGCGTTCTTCAGCTCGAACCAGAGTTGCCATGAGACTCATGTTTGAATATGCCACTAACAAAAAAGCGGCAACAATATTCGCGATGCGGTACTGGAGTGGTTTGGTGTAAGCCATAGTGCCTTTCAAAATAATGATTTTCTAGAGTAATCAACTAAAAGTAGATTGGTATCTACCCTTAACGAATCACTCTATGCTAGTATTTTTAGGTAACGGCTGGTTGTGGAGTCCCGCTTAGTGAGTAAACTCACAGGAGCGGGATCTCCACGACCTCGTTTGGTTTTAAAGTCCAAATGCCGCTAAAAGCTCAGCAAAGTCGAAACTGAATTCAAATTCAGCATCACCTAAGCTGTTGAAGCTTGAGTTGTTTTCGACAGATACTACGCCTTCGGCATCACCGGTATCAATTGAAGGATCATCTCCATCAACGCCACCTG
>CAZVUJ010000254.1:0-1622 GCA_964630135.1 uncultured Pseudomonadales bacterium
AGAAAAACTTTTTAAGATGATTAGTGCGAAAGGCTAAACATCGCCCACTGGGCAAAAGATAATTGTCGGCTTTTTTCCAGTGTTCTCCGATCCAAAGTGCGCTTTCATAGCCTGATTCCAAGATTTTCTCAAATAGGGTGCGGGGTTTGGTGGGTAATTCACAAGCGGCTACCATGGTAACTTTTTGCTGTTTAGCAAACGTAGCCACAATTCTTTCCAGGGCGTGTGATTCAAGTTCAACATCATCTTGAGCAAGTACGAGTAAAGAAGATCTGCACAGGCCGATAATTTGTTTAATTCGAGCAACTTGACCACCTCGTTCACGACTAAAGACAATGGTAACTTTGAGCTTGAGTAATTGAGATTCAATGGATTTTTTAAGCGGCACGCCATCAACACACACAATCACCCGACACTTGCCATGTGTGCTACTGGCGCGCACGCTCTTGACGGTTTCAACCAGGGATGGGCCGCCATAATAGGTGGGGATACCAACAGTTAATGCTGCTTGTTTCATAGGTAACTCCTTAAACTGATTTCAAGTATGACTGCAGTGCTGCCCGTTTGGTGGAGACTGGCGTGTCCCACAAAACGGTTTGTTTTTTGGTAGTTTTTAGGCGGATATACACGCGAATCCAGGCGAATAGGCCCAGGCCTAGTGTGGTAAGCAGCGGACTACTTAAAAAGGTCAACACAATTGCTTTAAGTTTATAGCTCGTGGGAGTGACGAAGTACTGGTGTATGTCGTTTCCAAAATAGCGATAGAGCTGGGCCTTTTCGGTGAAGGGCCGGGTGGCTTGGGCGTGATAATCAGCGAAACACGAGGGTGAGCGGAACAAAACCAGCGCATCTTTTGCAAATCTGAATTTCCAACCTTTACGCAGCGTCATGATATAGAGAAAATGCTGATTAGCAATGATAAAGCTGGGGAAATTTATGGTGTGGGCTACTTCGCGTCTAATGGCAAAAGCGGCACCCAAGTGGCTGAAAATATTATGGCCATTATTGTATTGCAGTCTAACCTGATACCACAGGTCAAACATGGTGTTCATGGCGTGCTCAAAGAGATTTTCGGCTTTGGCTGGCTGCAAGTTGGCTCCCACTAAACCAAGGTGCCGCTTCCCTTTGAAAGTCTCGATCATGGTGGCGACTGTTGTTGCGTCGGGCAAAGCAACATCGGCATCAAAACAAACCAAGTAGTCTGTGTCCACAAGCGAAAATAACTGATGTAAGCGCGCGGTTTGCCCTAGGCGCTTGCGGCCATTGATGATGCGGATTTTTTTATTGCTCTTGGCATGCCGCTTCACGATTTCCAGGGTATGGTCGCTGGGCGCATCGCAGGCAACGATAATTTTTTTTAAGCTATAAGTGCGTGCGTCTTGCTTACTAATATCTTCAAGCAGATTGCCAATAGTGGCTTCTTCGTTGTAGGCAGGAATCCCGATAGTCACAGTAGGCAGTAGGTGTTTCATGATGCTACTCCTCCGGCTGGTACCCTGAACAACCACTGATTAAGGCGGTACAGGAGCGAGGGTTTGAAGTAGGGCTCTTGGACGGGCCGTTTCCGCTTGGGAACAGGTGGACGCTTGCGGTTAGCAGACTTAACTACGTTTAGAGTATGC
>CAZVUJ010000255.1:0-1619 GCA_964630135.1 uncultured Pseudomonadales bacterium
AGTCAAGTGTGGCAATGACACAGCCACTCAAGCAGAGATTAAAAAAGTGATCGAACATTTAGTTAAAATTAGTTGAAAAGGAGGGTGTAACCCATGGGTGCCGCACATATTAATCAAGATGAATTTGATGCTAAAGTATTACAAAGCGACAAGCCAGTAATGGTAGATTTTTATGCCGAGTGGTGTGGGCCATGCAAGATGGCCGCGCCCATCATCGATCAGTTGGCTGAAGAATTTAGCGACAAAGCAGTGATCGTTAAAGTTGACGTTGATGCTAACAATGAATTAGCAGGTAAATATGGCGTTATGAGTATTCCGACGGTGATTATCTATAAGAATGGACAAGAAGTTGATCGAAAGATTGGCTTCCCCGGTGAAGCGGGCTACCGCAGCATGCTTTCGACAGCTGGAGTGTAATCCGTGAACATATCTGTATGAAACCTCAAACGCACAATGTCGTTATTATTGGATCTGGGCCGTCCGGCTATGCTGCAGCCACCTATGCAGCCCGGGCAGGATTGCAGCCAGTGCTGTTGTCCGGCGAACACGTGGGCGGACAACTCATGTACACGACTACGGTCGAAAATTACTTGGGTTTTTCCAAAGGGATTATGGGACCCGATCTCATGAGCGCCATGCGCGAGCAAGCTGAAAGTTTCGGCACGACTATTGTTGGAGATATGGTTCAAGCCATTGATACCTCCACTCGACCATTTGTCATCACGACAAACACCCAACAACTTATGGCAAAAAGTGTGGTGATTGCCACGGGGGCGCAGTCACGCCTGCTCTCCATACCGGGTGAGCGAGAATATTTAGGTCGGGGGGTAGCCACCTGTGCCGTGTGTGATGCGCCGTTTTATCGAGATAAAAAGGTCATAGTGGTGGGGGGTGGTGATGCGGCTTGCGAAGACGTGTTGGCACTGACCAAATTTGCCAAAGAGATCACCATGCTCGTTCGCACAAACTCACTTCGGGCCAGCAAAATCATGCAAGAGCGGGTGTTGGCGCAAAAAAAAGTGACTATTGCCTGGAACACTCGTGCCATAGAGGTCAAAGGCGATGGTGTCAAAGTAACTCAGGTTATGCTTCACAACTTAAAAACCAACCAAGAAACCAGCCGTGTTGCCGATGGCTTCTTTTTAGCTATCGGCCACGATCCAGCCACCTCATTTTTACTCGGCAGTTCAGTGGAGCTGGATTCGCAAGGGTATATTGTGACCCGTTTGGGCTTTAGTCAAAAGGGATTGGATCAAGCTTCAGCTCAGGTTGCGAGCTCTGGATTAGTTGAGTACCCGAGCGCAACCAGTGTTGAGGGAATTTTTGCGGCCGGGGATTGTGTTGACTTTCGCTATCGCCAAGCTATGACTGCCGCCGGTTTTGGAGTCATGGCAGCGCTAGATGCGCAATGGTGGTTGGAGCGACAAGAGCCTGCTTAAAGCATATGCAGCTTGCAGTTAGGTGCCACAATCAGTATAGTGACTTGAGTTGAAATGATTGCCCGAATTATCTACATACTTAAGGAGTTACCCTCATGCCAACCACAAAAAAAAGTAGCCGCTCGAGCGCGATTGCCAAAGAAGTAATGCGCGGCATTGGAGGCTACGGGAATCCACTCG
>CAZVUJ010000256.1:0-1592 GCA_964630135.1 uncultured Pseudomonadales bacterium
ACCTAAACTACTCTCCCAAAGCAAGGCTTGGAGGGGAGTTAAGACGTCGTTGGTGGAGGAAACGTCCCACCTATCATGCACCAAGACCAATTGGACTTTTATATGTTTTGCCTTCGCTCTATCCACCACCTCATCAAGCCAGGCGAGTGCTTCCTTCTCAGTAAGCGCCAATGAAGATAGGACAAACCCCGTAGCCTCCCGCTTGACTGCCGGTTGAGCAGCGCTCAAGACGATGCTTAGTTTCGCTTGGGCTTTGAGTTGTGTCTCTGCTTCGCTGGCCCAGTGCTGGATGCTTCCCTTATCTTCGTGCCCGGAAATAACCAAGAAACCATACTCAAACCCACTGGTGGTGCCAGATGCTGGCAAGGCAAGTTCACTGAAGTGAGCGGGCTTAGCGTCTGCTTCCTGTGTCTTCAAAGACAGCAGCGCTACCTCAACGCCCAGGCTGACCAATTCAGAAGCAAGAGCAGCGGCTAATACCTGGTCGGTATACGCCACAAGCGCTTGAGGTTTTTGGTCAAGATGGTTTAATAATGCGGGCAGCATACTTGCTCTCATTGTAGCCGCTTGCTCCCAGAGGTTCAATCTAACGATCACTATCTTTTCTGGTGAATACTGCCATTTTCGCAGCGCGCAAATAGGCCTTTCACGTGACGCTATAAGACGTGAAAATATGTTGCTGTAGCCGTCTAATATTGAAGCTATGTATTAAAAACAATATCCTGCGTTTTAGCCGCCTTTTTTTCGGGTTCATGCTGAAGGTGGGGTGAGTTCTGAGGGCTTTTTTTCGCCTGGTTGTCAATTTTTTCTTGCGGGTTTGAAGTTATAAGGACGTGTTCTTCTTGTGAGGCTACCACTCGCATAGCCACGTGATTTTGGCCGGCAAAAAACAAACCCTCACCCACACCACACGCCAACAACAAGCGTTTTTCTCCTTCAGACAAGTAAAAGGTTTGGGAAACCGCATCAATCGCCGCCGTTGATTGCTTCATCAAAAGTTGAAGGGAGGAATTGGTGACAATGGCCTTGCCCTGATCCGTTTTTAGGAAATCTTCCACGTCTTGGGTGATGGTAGAAACACCCAAATAATATTTTCGGGCCCTTTTAGCAATGCCATACAAAAACGAAGCGGAATCAGGGTATTGCATCAAATACCAGGCTTCATCCACCACCAAAATCCGTTTTTTAAGCTCGCGCTTGACCCGGGTCCAGATAAAATCCAAAATCAGAAACATGGCAATGGGCCGCAGTGAGTCTTCGAGTTCTTTGATACCAAAAACGGTAAAGCGGCTTTTTAAGTTGATGGTCGACTGCTCATTAAACAAGCCCCGAAATGAGCCTTTGATAAATTTTTCCAGGCGATTAGCCAGACTTGCCGCATGCTCGTTTTCCATACCAATCAAGGCTTTGTATAAGTCCTCCATCAAGGGTGGTTCTTGGTTTTGTGATTCTGGTTCAGGCGTAATCCCTTTAGCTTTGTAGGCAGCAATAAGGGCCCTATCCAACACCGCTTCTTCATCGGGCGTCATGGAGCCAAACATGATTTTTAACAAGGTGTGCAGGGAAATGATTTTAAGTCCTAATTCATTTTC
>CAZVUJ010000257.1:0-1584 GCA_964630135.1 uncultured Pseudomonadales bacterium
CTTCATCACTCCAGTAATTACGCATTATATCTGGTAATTCTTCTGCCATCCACAGTGGTGCATTGCCTTCATCAACTTTTTGGGCAATTAATCTGGTTGTTTCATCTAAAAACCTATCTGCCGTGTCTGATATTATTGGCCATCCAACATCAATCATATTTAACGTTTTAAAACCGTACGCTTCAACTTGTTCAGGATCAAAGCGAAAAAAGTTGATAGGAGTCCTTACTAGAAGTCTTGCACCCATCCTTGCAACTGCAAGCGGATTTCCCTGGTAATCAATCTTAATTCTTTCCAAAACTCCTTCACCAATTAATCCAAGGTCATTCGCATGTCTTTCCCAGAATGAACTTAAATCCATCCGTCTTTGATTATCAAAACCTGCATATTCAGCAAGTAAATCAATAAAGCTTGGTTGTAATTCGCCTTCTGTGGTCATATTTGCATTATAATCTTGCTGTCAAATATGCCTTGGAGCGCAGAGAGTGGGCTGCCAATTCTTCGATATATTCTTTGAGTGATTGCTCGCTAAACTGCTTGTCATGGGTAAAACCCAAGTATTGCAACAACATCCTGAATTGTTCCAGCAACACTGTTTTGCTGATCCCCGTGTCGGCCAGCTGGTCAAGCATGTCTTCCAAATGGGCAAACACAAATTCGTTTTCTTCATGCTCCACCGTAAGCGCATCGACAATTTCCAAAATTTGATGGGCTTTAACCAGCGTTTGCAAATTTGTGCTGAGATAAGGGCGGCTAGACACCAAGCGGCATTGGGTGAGCAAATTAAAGCCTCGGGTAGCCACAAACTGAAAATGGGCTTGGGTCCCCGGCTCCAACAAGCTCCGTTTGCTGGAGTTTAAACGCCTAGCTCCCTTGGCAACCCCCGTTATCTTACCCAATGATTGCGTATAAACCGTGACCATCCGGTCAGCCTCTCCCCAATTCCGGCGCTTTAAGACAATTCCTTGGCAGGAGAACGACTTAGAGGGCATATCGTTATTGCAGTTTAATTGTTAGGGTTTTATCGGTGGTTAGCTCAAACTCTTCCCGGAAATAGTCATTCAGGCTCACCGTATACTCCGGCGCATCTTTGCCCGGTTGCTTTTGCACGTAAAGGTTGTATGAGCCTTGCGGCTTATAGGGAATAGTATAGGTTAGAACAATTTTAGCTTGCGATTGAGGGTTGAGCTTGAAAAAACCTTCAATCACGGTTTTGTCTAAATCCTCGCTTACATTCACCGTATTGTCATCAAACCCCAGTGCTTCGGTGAGCTGGCTGCCTTTGGGTAGATAGATTCTCGTGAAACTCGGCAACACCCCGTTCAAACACAATTGCCCTGCTTCCAAGTTGCAATTGTCGCCTTTGCGCGGATTTTTGTAGGCAATGGTCACTTTTTTGGTAACCGTTCCATCAGCACCCACCGTTATTTCTTGCTCGACTTCTTCGGTGACAAACATATTGCTTTTGGCTCCACCAAAATTAGCGTCGTTCACATGGATAAAATCACCCTCAAATGCTCTCATCCGACCAGCTACGTTGATGGCCTCAGCTGCCGCTTGAGCTGCCGGGTCATTGAAGTAAAA
>CAZVUJ010000258.1:0-1583 GCA_964630135.1 uncultured Pseudomonadales bacterium
GCCAATTATGTAATCGAGCAAAAACAAAAAAAGCATGGATATGTGTTTATCAATGTTGTCTCTGACCCCAGAACTATTCACAGCATTATTCCCACGCGCAATGGTTTGAACTTTGTATTCGACCAAAAGGCAAAAGCAATACTTGTTGCCCAAGGAGTTCCACCAGAGAAAATCGTCGTTTCTGGATGGTTTGTGCGAGAAGCATATGAGAGCGATTATGACCAAGAAAAAGTCAAAAAAAGCCTGGGGCTTGATCCAAACAACCTGACACTTTTGCTCTCCAGTGGCTCATTTGGCACCAACTACGTGCTCAAAGTGTTGCCCACCCTCTTGACTGCAACCAAGCCATGCACGATCGTCGTTGCCTGCGGGCACAATAAACGCCTGTATTCACTCATTAACCAAACCGCAAAATTAAGGCAAAAAATTAATCACACTCCTGTAGACATTAAGCCCATTGGCTACACAACCAAGCTTCATGAATATATGCAAGCCGCGGATCTGGTCATTGGCAAAGCTGGGCCGAACACCCTCTTTGAATCTATCGCCACCAGCACACCGTTTTTTGCCATCACCCATATTGCGGGTCAAGAAGACGGAAATTTGGATATCATTAAAGAATATGGAGTTGGCTACGTGGAAGAAAATCCGTTCGCTGCAGGCAAGCTTCTCAAGCACATAATTGAAAACCCCCAAGAACTTAAGAGCTTTGTCAAGCCAATAGCCGAACTGCGCTCCCACAACCTCCAGGCAAAACCATTGCTCTTAAAAACCATCAAAGAGCTTGAATAAAGACCTATAATAGGCGTATAATCCTGGACATGATTGAAGCCGCTAGACTGGCGTATGCCTTTGAAGGCTATTTTAAAGACAGGATCGCCACAAATGAGACTCCTGCGCCTATTGAAGCGCAGGGAATTCAAAGACGCATCATTGATACCACTTTACCCGAGTCAGATCCGCACAGATTTCTTATTACTGCCACGCGATATACAACACTTGTTGAGGTAGTTAACGGCGATAAAACTGTATTTCAAATTAATGTTTTTGACTCCAGACATGATACTGCATCTCTAGTAACGGCTCTAGACACTTCATTGATCCCTGATGCGATAAAGAATTCTCAAGAAAAGCCCCTGGTGATTGCCGTGCTCATGGGAGGTAGTTCTGAGGCAAATGGCGCACTGAGAATCGCACCTTCCTTGATAAGACATCTATATCAGCCAGAGGATGATGCTCGTCCACTAGATAAACCAGTACAAATAGTTTTTCTATCCCACCCTCACGGTAGCCCTCATGAGGGAGATTTTCCTTCTCAATTTATTTGTGCCACTCTACTTAAGCGTGCATATGAGCAAGTGGCACAGCAAGCTAATATTGGCGCTCCCCAATATTTAATCGGTCATTCCGCTGGTTCAATAATCGCTCATTTTGCAAATACTGAAAGCACGTTAGTTGAAGTTGAGCCTGCAAGCCTCACAGAGAATGATGAATTAATGTGGAAATTTCTGATGATTCCCTGGAGGGAACTCGTGCGCGGTAAATTTAAAGATGAAAACTTGTTTAGGGCAATCAGTAAATCT
>CAZVUJ010000259.1:0-1582 GCA_964630135.1 uncultured Pseudomonadales bacterium
TATCAAGCAAAATGAAAAACTGTACGATACATTAAGGTCTTTCGGTTATGAGTTGGTTTTTAAACCGACAGTTGCGGACAATACGGGCAAGGCAAAAGGTAATATAGATGCTGAATTAGTGTTGCATGCCGCTGCTATCGAATATTCCCACTATGATAAAGCAGTGATTGTATCAGGTGATGGGGATTTTTATTGCTTATATACGTATCTAGTAGAGAGAAGAAAGTTACTGGCTATTATTATTCCCAATGAAAAATCAGAGTCATCGCTTCTAAAACAATTTCATGCATATAAAACATTTCTCATTTTTGAAAGAAAGAAGTTGGAATTGAAAGCCATAAAAAGTGGGAGGCGTCGCAAATAGACACGTAGTCTATTGTTCGTATTCTCCCTGGTGATTAGGTATTTTATACCAGATATGAGAATCAGAATCAAGGACAAAACGCTGCGCAAACGGTACTCTTTGAGCCGTGAGGTAAGAAGTCTTGTCGCACGGAAGTATTCTTCGAACCGTGAGGTGAGAAGTTAAGGACTCACCCTACATAGTTCTCTCTGCTAGCCGGCAGATCGAACAGTAATTCAGGTAAAAAGTAGGTGTAAATCCACTGATTGGGAATTTCCTTTGCTTGGGTTACAATAAGCCTCATGCAACTACTTAGCATCATTCAAATCATTATTGCTAGCCTTTTGATCGGGGCGGTGCTGTTGCAAAATTCAAGTGGTGGTTTGGGTGCGGGCATTGCCGGAGGCCAGGCCTACCACACTAAGCGGGGGATGGAAAAAGCCTTATTTGCCGCCACCGTCATTCTGGCGGTTTTGTTCGTGCTTACCGCTTTGGCTTCCCTTACGCCGCAACTGTTTTAAGCGTTCACTTCTTTCGAGAATATGCTTTCTTTATGTATCCGTGCTCATGCAGGAAGCCGAAACACATCTCGGACTTGATCAATAATCTGCTTGAGTTTTGGAATGGCCAAACCACCGACCGTCGAGATGATTAAATGAGGTTCGGCTGTGAACAGTTTATCAGGACGAACAAAGCTGGTAATGGGCAACCTTCCCCAGAGGAAATCGGTCAATTCAAGTTGGATTGCCGTTTGACTGGAATATGGTTTAGAAGTAATTTGGCACAAGATGAGATTATTAAATTCTGCTTGAGCCAACACAAGTGCTGGACGGCGTTTCTTGCCTTTTAAATTAGAAAATGGGAAAGGAACGACAACGACTTCACCGACTATAGGTTTTCCCATGCTTGGTCTTCCTCTGGCTTAGCCCAATCCTGAGCCAAGCTGGCTTCGGATAATAGCATCGCGGCATTAGTTCTTTTTTTGAGAGGCGTGATGCGAAGCTCACCTTTTTTATCCGTGATTTCAACGTCAGTACCAATGCCACTTTCTTCTAAAAGTAGCCTTGGAATCCGAACACCCTTGGAATCACCGATGGAGATAAGTGTTGATTGCATAGTCATTACATTGTAGATAGTACGCACTGCGAGTCAAGTAGTCGGAACGCAAAGCAACTTTGTTCATCACTAGGCAATTCAAGACAAAAAACCCATTCTTATTTAGGCTTTTTAGGTTGAGGA
>CAZVUJ010000260.1:0-1573 GCA_964630135.1 uncultured Pseudomonadales bacterium
CTTTCACTTTTTTTGTTGCCCATGATTCTGTTGCAAGTTTGGTCGAAAACTGAATCGGTGCATCGAATGATTGAGTTAATCCATACAAATCTAGCACTGTTCCTCTTCGCAGTAATATGCGCCAAGGCAGTGAGTATTATGTATCCTCCTTTGCCAGGAGTGGTCTTTACCTTAACCGCAATTCCACTGGTCGGCTGGGAGCTGGCGTATCTCATTGACATGACAGGCAGCTTAATAGGAGCGTCTATCTCATATTTTTTGGGCAAAAAATATGGTCAAACAATCCTAAATCGTGTTTTAGGAAATGCATTGACCACAAAAATTGCCACCGTAAAATTAAAACCAACAAATCAAATCGAAGCGGCGTTAATACTGCGCTTGGCTGCTGGCGGGTTATTGTCCGATGGCCTTGCTTGGGGTGCATCGATTATTGGCTTCAGGTTTGTGTCGTTTATTTTTGGCTATGCGATTTCGCACGTGCTGACAACGGCGCCTGTGTTTTATGCCTTAAGTGCTTCTTTATCGTTGCATTCATGGGCACTGTTTTTGACAGTAGCCATAGCCTCATGGTTGGTCATATTCAAGTTCAAAGGTAGATATTTCGAGTAGAATAGGGTGATGTTTAACCTCAAGATTTTGCACGAGTATAGAAAGAATGCCAAAGCGTATGATCTTCGGCGAGCGGCTACAGCGATGCTTACGAGTCTTGGTGTCAGTCAAATTTCGGCGCAGGGCAAAATACCCAACGAAGGACCTTTGCTTGTTATCGCCAATCACACCAGCGTGCTAGATAGTTTAGTGCTTCTGAGTCGGATTGAACGAGAGGATTTTCATTTTATTGCCCTGTCTATCTATGACGTTTATGGGCCCGAAACTGCCAAGAAATTATTGCCGATCTATCGAAAAAGGCGAGTAAATCACACGCTGTATGAATATCCCTTATGCTTGCGCATACAGAGCAAGCTGCCTGAACAGTTATCGAATGAAGAAATCAGAAAAAGAAACCGGAAAACAATTCGCCAGGCAGCAGCATTGATAAGCGAAGGTAAAGTAGTATCCATATTTCCCACGGGTTCAGTCGGAAAGACTCATTATGGTGTAACTTGGAAAATGGGTATTGGTTATTTGGTCAACGAGATCTCCAATCCCAATACCAGGGTTGTGTTCGTTCGAATCAGCGGCACCAAGAAGTCAGACCTCTTGGCTTTTTTGCATCCTGCAATATATCGCCTTTTCTTCAAGCCCCAGCCGATGTCAATCCACTTTTCTAAAGCTGCGCTGCTTTCCTCTGTTGTTTCGAAGGAGAGCCAGCCAGCAGAAATTGTGAGGCAATTAGAAAAAGTCTACTCGAGCATTCAATGGTAATGTTTTATTGTTTGAGAGAATCGAGAACGAAGTGAGAGTAATTAACAACTTCCTGCTTTCGCTCGAAGACTAAAGTGTGAACCGCAAATGAAAGCATCTAGGTAAGTTTTTGCACAATTTTGCTATTATTGAGTCATGACACGCAAAAAAATTGCCCTTTTTCAAGGAAAACAGATTCGCCGGCATTGGGATAACGAAAAAGAGTTGT
>CAZVUJ010000261.1:0-1566 GCA_964630135.1 uncultured Pseudomonadales bacterium
GCAAAAAAATACATAACGCTGGGACTAATTACTTGGCTAGTTGTCATATCCCAACTCTTTTTCTATAACGGCAATTGGCCACAGGGGAATAGATATGACTTTCCCGGTGTGCTCATTGCCGCACTATTTTATTTGACTACCTTTCATTTCCTCATTGCATGGCTGGGAAGCAAAAAGTATTTTAAATTTCGTCATTCAAATCTATTCCTTTCAATCCTTGCGATAATGGTAACGGCAAGCGGCACATATGCACATCTATCCAAGGCGGTTGAAGAAAATGTCCGCTCCACGCAAGAGTTTGCTCACACAATGGAAACCATTTCCCTCCTTGCGCGGGAGCAAGCAGATGAGCCAGTGATTATTGAGGTCGGGGACTATGCACAATATGAGCCAGCCGTCTCCTATGCTCGCTTCCTGCCTTTCTATCACATAACCAATCCGATTTTTCTGTCTGTACATGCATTGCCAAAACCTGAATTAAATTCAAAATTCAATCAACACATCTATCAACATTTGCGCACCATTTCTGAACAAGGCGGCGAATCAGTGTTGCCGATACATAGACTTTCAAGCCCTACGGAAAAATGCATTTCGATTCAATTAGCCGCGAATAGTTCGAGTGATTGCAAAACTTTGGTTATTGCCAACAGTCAAACGATTCTGCAAATGGTGCAGAAACCTAGGTAATCAGAAGCGTGTCCTCGATGCGGTAGCCGAATTGACCTTCGAGATAAATTCCCGGCTCAATCGTCACGACCATGCCCGCCTTGAGCATATGGTGATTCGAGGGTGCAAGCGAGGGCTGCTCATGAATGTCTAATCCTAGCCCATGGCCGGTTGAGTGGGGAAAATGAGCGGCGTAGCCAGCCTTGGCAATTACATTTCTTGCGGCAGCATCAACAGCCGAGGCAATAATCTGGTTGGTGTGAAGTGCATCACCTGCTGATTCATAGGCTAGATCGGCCACCTTTTTTATGTCCACAAACGCTGGCGCCGGGGTGGGGGACAGGCAAAAGGATCGAGTCATATCCGCACAATAGCCATCAACTTTTGCACCGAAGTCTAGCATCACCACTGAATGAGGCGTCATTATTTTGTTGCCTGGTTGATGGTGTGGAGCGGCAGTGTGTTCGTCGAATGCCACGTGTACGGGGAAAGCCAAACCGTTTGATCCCAGAAGTGACAAGGCCATGCCGATGTGTTGTGCTAGTTTTATTTCAGTTAAAGCTTCTCGCGCAACTAATGATTTCAAGCTTTGCGAAACTGATTGCAGTGCTGTTTGTTCATCATTTTTTCCTAGAGCTGTGAGCACATTTGGCAATGAGTCATTTTTAAGAGTTTTCACTCCCAATTCTCCTAACACCCACTTCATGACTTGGGCAGTGATGCTTCCGGCCTTGCGAATGGTGGCAATTTCGGTGGACGACTTTACACTGCGCTCTTGCGTGCATAAAGAAGAAATGTCGATAAACGTTGCATAGTTAAGCAGCGCTTTCAGAGAAGATAATTCTTGTACGGTTAAGTCGTTTTCCTGAATACCGATTTTTGGTTTCTCAGCAGTGAGTA
>CAZVUJ010000262.1:0-1511 GCA_964630135.1 uncultured Pseudomonadales bacterium
CACGCTCTCACGCCCCCTAGCCGTCATAGCCTTGGTGAGCCATTACCTCACCAACAAGCTGATAGCACGCAGGCTCCTCTCTTAGCGCCTTGCGGCTTTGGTTCTTGCGAACCACATGCGGTATTATCCCGCCTTTCGGCGAGCTATTCCCCACTAAGAGGTAGATTCCTACGCATAACTCACCCGTTTGCCGCTGTCCTCCACTCCTCGTTACACTCGAGTTACGAATCAGCAAGCTATCTATCTTTTATAAAGATTCGCTTGTGGTTCCGAAGCTTCTCAAATGCATTGAGGAGCGAAGGACCGCTCGACTTGCATACCTTAAGCACACCACCAGCATTCATCCTGAGCCAGGATCAAACTCTCAAAAAAAATTCCGAAGGAATTTTTTGCAGTCCCTCGAAGTTCTGCCCTAAGCAGAACGAAGGGGGACAAAAAACTCCTTATGGGAATTGACTTTCTACCACATCAAAAAAACCAGTACTTACCTATTTTGCGTAAAAAATTTGTGTTTGTTAAGGTGCGAGAAACTCTAAATAGCCATAAAGCGATTAAAAAACCCGATCAAGTCGGGGTCGCATACGTTGACGCACGAACTTGGGGTTATTCACTTGAACTCATGGCACTAGCTATCTTAGCAGACTTTATAGGGGTGTCAACCTGGGAACAGGGTATTTTTGGGCAGCAAACTAAACGAGTAGCAATGCCAGCTCAGGACCAATCGCTTCTAGGCGTTTGACGTGAGGCGCGTCGGGAAAGTAATGCTCTAGAAATACCAGTTGTTGTTCGGGAGTTGGAGGAAGTCTTCTGTCCATCACTTCTCTCCCGGCAGCCATGATATTTTCCCAATTCAATGGGGTAACGATTGTAATTTTTACTAATCCTGGATCTAAAGTTTCCATCCTTTCTTTAGCATGAGCCTGGTGGCAAACAGTGTCGATGTGTAATTGCGTCTCATTTCAAGCTATGTCATACTAAAGCTCTATGAAACTAATAATCTCACTTCTCATTAACGCCGTGGCTGTGTTTGCGGCTGCTTATCTCTTGCCCCAAGTGTCAGTGGATACACCCGTAACTGCCCTGGTAGTTGCCTTAGTGCTGGGCTTGCTCAACAGCACCCTCAAACCGGCACTCAAACTTCTCACTTTACCCATAAATTTTATGACGCTCGGGTTGTTGAGCGTCCTGATTCATCTCCTGATGCTCTATTTGGCCACCCTGATTGTGCCCGGCTTTGCCATTGCCGGCCTTCTGGGCTATATTCTCTTTTCTCTGGTGATGGGAGTCGTTGCCACGCTTCTTAATGCGATCGTTCATGATTGAAGTTTATCGAAGTCGATCAACAAATCTCCAAGGATGTGTCCTTTGAAACTCCCTAATCGCTGGCACACAGCTTTGAAGCTGCTTGATAGCGGCATTAACACCTATGTCCGGCCCACTTGCCATATGTCGAGCTTGAGTTGAAATTGGTTCTCCTTGTCCAACGCGATACGTGAGCGCTTGTATGTTTA